>NZ_JBFTPD010000037.1:0-63480 GCF_056398305.1 Rhizobium sp. 01T444 | reverse complement strand
GTCAGGGATTGCGCATCAACGACGATGCGGAGAACGACATGACGACGACCAACGAAATCGCAGACAAGATTGCTGGCGAACACGGTCTGACGAAGGTACAGGGTAAGGCGATCGTCGAGGCGGTCCTCGCTTCGATCACCGAGGCAGCTCTTGCCGGCAACGAAACCTCGCTGCCGGGCTTTGGCAAGTTCAAAGTCAAGGCGACGCCGGAGCGCGAAGCACGCAATCCCTCAACCGGCGCGACGATCAAGGTTGCGGCCGCAAAGAAGCTGACCTTCCAGCCGGCCAAGGCGCTCAAGGATGCGATGAACAAGTGATAGGCGAAGAGCCTCGTCCGGTCAGGAGAGGCTCTAACGCTACGCATTTGGTAACGCTGGGTTCAACGTTGCTTTCACCTGCCAAAAAAGCCGTTCTCAGGTGGTCAACTCCGCCGTTGGGATTTCAATGTCGATAAGCAGCCCTTCATCGAGCCAGTTTCTCTCAAGGCGCCCCTTGAGCTGTTTTTCGACCATCGCACTGACAATCACGGTACCAAATCCTCGTTTGGTCCATTTAGACGGAGCGTCGGCGCCGGTCTCCCGCCACCGGATGCTGAGGCCCCTGCCCGACTGCCCCGGCCTCCAACGGATGGAAAGTGTTCCCTGCTCGACGGCAAGGGCGCCATGACGGGCTGCGTTGACAGCGAGTTCGTGGAAAACGAGCGCAAGTGGCTGGACGATCGATGCCGGCAACCTGATGTCCGGCCCACTAAGTGAAGCGCGGGCCGCTGCGAACGGCGCCACTTGTTGACGAATGAGTTCCTCAACGGAAATGCTTGTCCATCTTCGCTCAGCAAGCAAGGCGTGGGCACGGGCAAGCGCCTGCACGCGATGTTGGATCGCGGCGGCATAAAGTGCCGGGTTATCTGCATTGCTGAGGCGGACGATGCTATCGACTATCGCCAGGACATTCTTCGCGCGGTGATCGACCTCCCTCAGCAAGCGGTGCTCGGAGGCCTCCAGGGCTTCGACGCGGCGATACTCTGTCATGTCGATTTGAGATCCAAAATAATACAGGATCCGTCCATCGTCGCCGTGGATTGGACTTAGGTGCAGGCGATTCCAGAACGGCTCGCCGTTTTTCTTGTAGTTGAGGATCTCGACGTTGACCTCCCGCTCGTCGGCTATGCCTGCACGAATTTCTGCAACAGCTATAGGAGATGTCGCAGGCCCTTGCAGGAAACGACAGTTGCGGCCGAGCACCTCCTCGGCGCTGTAGCCTGTCAGTTCGAGAAATGATTTGTTTGCAAGTACAATCGGCAGATCGGGTGTGCGCGCGTCTGTGACGACCATCGGCATCCTGGTGCGCTCGAAGGCGATGGCCGCCAGTTCTTTGCGATCGCCGTAAGCCGCCTCTGACGATGCGGAAGGCAAATCACCTTGGAGTTTTTTCGTTGAATGGCTTTTCATGCGTCCACGCTTGCGAAGAGATGGACCAATAACGCGGCGCGAGCTCCTTTGTTTCCGACACGGTCATTCAATGGGATTGCGGCGCGGGTCCTCCGAGACGTGTCTGACAACGTGTCACGTCCACGAAAACGTTCGGCCGCGCCGCTTTCCCACATCCGCTGTCCGGAAACCGCGCTGAAGACGGTGATTGGAACGCGAGAGGATCCCGGCAATGAGAAGGCGGATGAGCCCAATCGGGTCGGGACACTCGGTTTGGCTATGTCAGCTTTCGCGAGTTTGTGAACGGACCCGACTTCCAGGAGCCGCAGCAAGTTCATGAGGTCGCAGGTTGCGTGGATGAGCGACGATAGTGCAGTGAATAATGGAAACGTGCAGCACGTCTTATCGGCAAGGCGGCGCGCCGGCCAACTGAGACGACTACCTGTTTTCGCAGGCAAGTTTGGCCGGTTGAAACATCGTGCTCGCGAACTCGTTTTCCACCGCAGGAAGGATTGCGCCTTGGAGCAGGTTAGACCTCCGCGGTTGCTTCCTCTCCTTCTTGTTCGCGCTCAGCCCTGTACTCCAACGCCGCTCGTGCCCGTTGGTGCACCAACACGCCGGGTCGGAACCATCTCCCGTCGACGTAGTTTGATAAGCATCTGAAAGCTCTCATTCTACGGAGCATCCATGGCAATATTTTCTCCGACTGATCGAGACGCAGCCGCCTATCCGATACAGTCGCTCTTTGTGCCATTTCCATTCGTGTGCTTCACGCTTGCACAAGCCACCGATATCGCCTTCTGGCAGAGCGGCAATCTTATGTGGCAGAACTTCTCCGCATGGCTGCTGCTGACGGGCCTGGTCTTCGGCGTGCTTGCGATCCTCGCCGGGTTGATGGATCTGATGCGTCCCCGCACCCGTCCGCTGCGGCCTCCCGTCCTGTCCTGCCTGCTCTACTTGATCATACTGGCGCTCGCTTTTGCCAACAGCCTTGTGCATGCCGGCGATGGCTGGACGGCAGTGGTTCCCTATGGACTGGCGCTTTCAGCTGCGACATTTCTGTTGTGCCTGATTTGCGTAGCACTGTCCGCCCGCAAATATGGCAGACTGGCTTGGAGGATATGATGAAGAAATCCCAAATCCTCGGCGGGTCCGTTTTGACGCTGTTTGTTGTGGTCGGCCCCGCAGCTTACGCCGAAAGTGGAAGATTTGACGTTTCGACGCAGATCGGTCCAAACCCGATCCTTCCGGATCCGGCCCCATCGCTGCTTCCGCAATTGAAAGTGGCGAAGGTCGTTGGGTGGCAGGATGGCGAGGCACCGGCTGCGCCGAATGGCTTGACTGTTACAGCCTTTGCAAAGGACCTGGCTAATCCCCGGACAGTCCATACCTTGCCGAACGGCGATGTGCTGGTGATTCAGTCGCGCGGACCATCTGGGGAAACGACCTCACGACCGAAGGATTTCATCCGGGGCTGGATCATGTCGATGGCCCATGGGAACATGGGCGAGCAGAAAGAAAGCAACATCATCACATTGCTGCGTGACACGAACCGCGATGGGACAGTGGATGAGAAGCACGAGCTTCTGACGAAACTGGATTCGCCGTTCGGCGTCGCTTGGATCGACGACACGCTCTACGTCGCCTCCACCTCCGCTATCCTCGCCTATCCCTATAAGCTTGGGCAGAATGAGATCACCACCCGGCCAAAGGTTCTGACCCCGTTGCCCGGGGGTCCGATAAACCACCATTGGACAAAAGATCTGGCGCTCAGCCCGGATGGGAAGCTGCTCTACGTCTCGGTCGGCTCGAATTCCAACATTGTCGAGAACGGGCTTGAGGCGGAAAAAGGCCGCGCAGCGATCTGGCAGGTCGATCGCCAGACCGGTGCCGCGCGCGTTTTCGCATCGGGTCTGCGCAATCCGAATGGGCTCGCCTTCAACCCTGAGACGGGTATGCTGTGGACGGTGGTCAACGAACGCGACGAACTCGGGCCGAACCTCGTTCCTGATTACATGACCTCGGTGAGGGAAGGTGGTTTCTACGGGTGGCCCTGGAGCTACTATGGCAATCACGTCGATGCGCGCGTGCATCCGCAACGTCCCGATCTGGTCGAAAGGGCGATCCCACCCGATTATGGCTTGTCGAGCCATGTCGCAGCGCTCGGTCTGACTTTTTCGATGAACTCCGCGCTTCCAACCGCATACGCCAACGGCGCCTTCGTTGGCGAGCACGGCAGTTGGAACCGCGACAGCTTCAACGGCTACAAGGTGGTGTACGTGCCATTCGAGCATGGCAAGCCATCCGGCAAAGCGCAGGATGTCGTCACGGGCTTTATCCAAGGCGATCAGGCGAAAGGACGCCCGGTCGGTCTGGGGATCGACGGTACGGGTGCGCTCCTTATTGCTGATGATGCCGGCAATATGGTCTGGCGCGTTGCTTCCTCTGACGGCAAGGTCACGCCCCAGCCAATCGGCACGGACCAGGTTTTGGTAAACACGCAAGCTTCGACGGATACGAATGCCGATCGGACTATCGACGTGGACCCGGGTATCGGAGAGGACACGACGGGTTCGACTGCACAACCGCGGGCGCCGACGGCCTCTAACAACGAGCATCCGACCGACCTGAAATCAGATGCCGGACAATCGGACAGGTCCGCACCTTCGCAAATGCAGGTCGCCCCGGCAGCCGGTCCCTAGGCAAGTCGCAATCCCGACTTGCTGTCGAAGACGCGGTACGATCGGCGGGGGCTGATGGCGTGCGGTCAGCCAATTTGAAGCGCGGCGTCTATCCAACGACGATGGGAGACACGGGTGTCCATCTCCGACACCGGCGACATTGCCGCACAGCACAACTGATCGAATTCGTCGTAGCCAAGTCGCCGGCACGCAAGAACATGCCTGAGCGGCGGCTTCGAAAGGCCGACGCTCAGACAGCGAGAATTGTCCGCTTGTCCTCGACGAAAAGGTCGGATGCCATTACTACCTCGCCTGGCGGCCGAAACGGGCCTTCTTTTCGCGCCAGAACGGATGGTGCAGTCACGATCCCACTCGCTGGCATGCGCCAAGGTACTGTCACCCATCGGTCGACATCAACGCACGTGCAGATCATTGTCGCACTGGATCTGGGACGCGACAATGGGGTCGGTTTCCGACGCCAACATATCATGTTTTTCGGCAAAGGCGGCAAACAGGCCGCGCGCGGTCTCTGCTTCTGTCTCGCCTCGGAGCGCGGAACAGCAGGCCTTGAGTGCGACGGAATGCGCAGTGTCCCTCAACGACACCGGCCATTCGACGAGATGCCGGTAGGCGTCCATCACACCGCGAACCTCAGCCGGAAATCCGAGGCCGACAAGAATGCACATAGGCTTTTTGAACATATCGGGTTTCATGATCCCCTCCTTCCAAACCTGGAACGTCCTGAGGGCGCCGTCACAGCGGCGCCCTCCTCGCAGGAAGCGTTAGGCAACCTTCTGCGCTTCGATCTGCGCCGGAGCGGCCGCTTCCGCCAATGCGGATTCGGTCTCGATGGAGATTTTCCGCGGCTTCAGTGCCTCGGGGATCTCGCGAACAAGATCGATCGACAGCAGACCGTTCCTCATATTAGCGCCGTTCACCCTGACATGATCGGCAAGTTCGAACCGATGCTCGAACGGTCGGCCGGCGATGCCGCGATGGAGGTAGCCATCCGCAGTTGTCTCCTGCTTCTTGCCGGTCACGGTCAGAAGGTTTGACTGGAAGGTGATGTCGAGATCGTCCTGCGCGAAGCCCGCCACTGCAATCGAGATGCGGTAATTGTCGTCACCCGTCTTGACGATGTCATAGGGCGGCCAGTCGCTGATCGAGCGGGCACGCTGGGCGTTTTCGAGAAGATTGAAGACCCGGTCGAAGCCAACGCTCGAGCGGAAGAGGGGTGCATAGTCGTAAGATGTTGCCATAGCCATATCCTCCTTGAAGCAACATGGGGTACAGATGCCGGACGCTATTTCTTCCAGCGGAGCCAGCCCATCATTAGCGGCGGCCGAGATCGAGTTGGATTTTCACGATTTCCGTTTCAAGAGCTGTAACAGAAAAATATGCCTGTTTTCGCCTCCGCCCGCCGACCCAATCCGACTCGTGAATTCCGGGGCTCTGAGACGGCGTATAAGTGCTCGCATCAAGTGCCGATCGACTTTTCTTGGACGAACACGGTCCTACGAGCCTTTTAAACGAGGATGGATGCAGCATCGACCGTCTTATTGGACGCAGTTTCGACGATCCAGATCGTGAGCAACTAAATCCGGCGGATCGTTCTATGTCGTCTGCCCAGACCGATCCTGAAGCATTTGTTCGCGAGCGCTTTTTGCCGCCAGGGATAACGCCTTCCTTATTCTTTCGGGGCTGATGGGGGCCCCTCCTTTTGCGTCTTCGAAGATGTCAGGATCAGCAGATAGATAGGCGACGCCCAGTCCGAATCCAGCAAACAGCGCGCGTGCGATGGAGGGGCCGGTAAGGCCGTCACCAAGCCGAACGTCGATGATCGCGGCATCCGCCTCCGGTCCAAGCTCTATCGCTTCGGAAGTGTTTGTCGCAATACCGGCGATTTCAAATCCTTCGGCGATCGCGATACCCTCGATCGCGAGAGCAAGTGCCGGTTCCTTTTCGACGATGAGTAGACGCATGGTTCCTCTCCAAGGCAGTTCGGCACGCTCACAGCCGTCGCCACCAGGACGTGGTGATCGGTAAGGCAAAGCTCACAGTTTTGAGATCTCGTAGATCATTCTCTCACCAAGTTCGGTGATTGCCTTGGCGCCGCCACCCACTAAACACCCCGATTCCTTTAGCTGTTCCTCGTATAGGACTTCAGTCCGGGGGTATCCCGGACCAAGGTACCCGGGTACTGATCACCCGGCCGCAACAATGAAATTTCCCTGCCTGCCGCTGGCCAGGATGCGGGACCGCGGACTGGCAGCCGGTGGAACGATGTCCTTCACGGGACGATGAATGAAGTGAGGCCGCTATGGAACTTGTACCGATCGGGCTTACCGACCAGGACGCGTCTTAGATTGTCTACTTCATTCTACTGACCCCCTAATGGGAGGGGCAAAGACGCGATCCCGAAGCGAGGCCCGTGAACGATGTCGGATACCGCTGAAAGCGGAAGGCTCGATAGCGCTCGACCTCAACACGCCGAATAGGAGGTTCCATAAATCTTTCGTGACCTACCGCATTGGAACATGTGCCATCAGCCGTTGTTTAGCTGCCGTGAGAGAAACGATGACCCTGAAGGACAAGATAATGCGTATGAAACTCGTAGCTGCGTCACTGCTCGCCCTCGGCATGGCAACATCCCTGTCCTATGCTCAGTCCAACCCGACGCCGAATAATATGGCAGGCGATAAGACCATGGGTGAAGACGCTGGCGGCGGCGCAAATGGCGACATGCAGAACAACACAGGGACAGGCCCTGTCGTAATCGACCCCGGCTCAACGAATAGCACTGTCGGCGGCCCCATGAACTCAACGGGCGCCGTCAACCGCGCAAACTGTCCTGCCCGAGCTGCTCCTGGCACAGTCGATACCCAGGCAGGCAATAGCGGTGCGTCGGTAAGCGACGCTTGCCCGGACACCGACGGCCAGTGACATCCGGCCAAATGGCCTGATGACTTGTTAGTGGTCGCAAATTTCATTGCCCGCCGATCGACGGCGGGCTTTGCTGTCAGATCTCCAAGCACCATCCGAACTCCAACTACCGGGTTCATGCGATCGAAGGCCGATCGGGAACATGTTGACGAAAAGGCGCCTATTGACCGTCGTTTGGCCGATCAGGCGGACCGCACTGGGCTTCAGCTGAAATACCAACCTGACAGAAGTTTATTCTGAAAGAAACGTGGCGACCGCCCTTGCAAGATCGACGGGGTTCTCCTCGGCCACGTGATGACCGCTTTCGATACCGAAACCACGGACATCGGTCGCCCAGTCCCGCCAGATCGCAACGGGGTCGCCGTAAATCTTTGCAAGATCGTCCCGAGCCGACCACAGGCACAGCATCGGACAGATAACTTTGCGACCTGCGTCGCGATCTGCTTTATCGTGGAGATGGTCAATGCGAATCCCGGCGCGATAGTCCTCCATCATGCCGTGAACGACCTCCGGCCGATGAATCGCTTTGCGTAGATCCTCGTAGGCTTCTTCACCCATCAGGTCTGGCGAAAGACTATCGTACCATGCTTCGGGATCGGCAAGGATCACTCTCTCGGGCTTCTCTGGCTGGGCGAAGAAAAACCAGTGGTACCAGTCTCTGGCGAACTTCCAATCTGCTCGCTCGAGGTGTTCGAGAACCGGAATGCAATCGACGACAATCAGCTTTCGAACTACTTCCGGATGGTTCATCGCCATGCGGAACGCCGTGAGACTGCCTCGATCGTGGCCAAGAGCGAAGAACTCGTTGTGGCCCAATCGTCTCATGAGTTCTACCAGGGCAATCGCCTTCTCCGCCTTCGAGGAGTGCCGGCTGTCAGCAGCGTCCGGTGGCACATATGAGCGGCCGAACCCGGGAACGTCGGGACATATGACGGTAAACGATGACGACAAAAGATCGGCGACCCTCCCCCACGTCATGTGCGTGCGTGGGTGGCCGTGCAGGAGAACGATGGCAGGACCGCTCCCACCAACACGCAGACGGATAGGACCGGCATCAACCTGGACGGTCATGAGCTGGAAATCTCGAAATGCCATTTGCCCCCTCCAGCGTTGGTGATGAAGTCGGCCTTCCAGCGGCCTCGAGGACTGTAGCCTTCGGCTAGATCACCACCTTCACATCCATCATCTGTCTCCGACGATCCAAAGCCCGTGCAGCCGGCGTTCTGCTCGGCCGCCCCCAGCAGAAGGATCGCCTCGTCCGCATTTACTGGCTTCAGGCCTTCAAACCAGGCTGCAATGACTGTGCTGAGGCCGTCTTCGGGATCCCGAAGCCGCCTGTTGCCATATGCCGGTTGGGATGCGGGATCGTCGCCTCGAAAGATTTCGTTCAATCCCAATAGTCCGCTGCTGACGAGGCGATCTTTGTTCGGTGCGAGCCTCCTTGGGGTCTCGATCGATATCCTGCATGCAATGGTGATCGTTGGTTTTAGGAGATCTGACCTAGTGCTGCTCTTTACCGTTTCCAGTGGCCGCGCATGAAAATTTTCCTAATTTCATCTTTGACTTACAATCGCGCCCTTCGATATGCAGACGAGCCGGTTTTGGTCCTTTTCTGCCGTTGACTTGCTGCTCGCGAACTTTCAAAAGTGACACAATGACCGAGGCGACTTTCATGCGCGAAAATAATTCTGCCGTGTCCAACCAGGGCGAACTGGCCGCGATCATTCGCGATTGCGACTGGGCAGGCACCGCCCTTGGACCGATATCGTCCTGGCCGATCCAGCTCAGATGCGCAGTCGATATCGCGCTTCCCTCCCGTGCTCAGATCGTCATGTTCTGCGGACCTGATTTCATCGCCATTTATAATGACGCCTACGCACCGACCATCGGGACAAAGCACCCTGCAGCGCTTGGCAGGCCGGCAAAAGAAAACTGGGCGGAGCTCTGGGATGATTTGGAGCCGCTGCTGCGCAAGGTTTTGGAGACTGGCGAGACCGTTTTTGCCAAGGACAGGCCTTTTTATATCGAGAGGCATAACAGGCCTGAAACGGTCTATTTCGATATCTCCTATTCCCCTGTACGCGATGAAAACGGCAAGGTTCTCGCGGTCTTCTGTGTCGTTAGCGAAACGACCGCCCGGGTCGGCTACGAGGCGACGCTCAAACGGCTCGCATCGATCATTGCTTCCTCTGAAGATGCAATTCTCGGTATCGATCTCTCTATGATGATCACCGACTGGAACGATGGCGCCGAGAAGCTCTACGGCTATTCGTCCAGCGAAATTCTCGGTCGCCCGGTGACAGTTCTTATTCCAGACGATCGCGTAGATGAGGAGGCTCGCATCATCGCCCGCATCAGGGCCGGCGAGCGTATCGAGACCCACGAGACGATCAGGCGCCATAAGAGCGGAAAACTCTTGGAGGTCTCCCTTACGGTATCTCCGATCTATGATGCGGATGGCAGTATCGTCGGCGCCTCGAAAATCGCCAGGGATATTACCGCGCGCAAACAAGCCGAGCGGGTCCAGGAGGTTCTCATCGCCGAGTTGAACCATCGGGTCAAGAATATCCTGGCAACGGTTGCGGCCATCGCACGTCAGACATTTGCGGGCGCGCGGGATATCGAGGCAGCAAGGGCGGCTTTCGACGCAAGGCTGCAAAGCTTGGCGAGGGCCCATGATTTGCTCACCCATGGCAACTGGGGGGCCGCAAGCCTTCGGAGGGTGGTCGCGGAAGCGCTGTCAGCATACTCGACGGAGCGCGTCGACATCACTGGGCCGGATATCAGTATCTCGCCCAAAGCAGTGGTCGCGATCGCGCTCATTGTGCATGAGTTGGCCACCAATGCTGCCAAATACGGCGCCTTATCGGCCGAGTCTGGCAAAATTTCAGTCTCCTGGAAGTTGGAAGGTTCACCCGACTCCTTGCTGAGACTGCTATGGAGTGAGAGCGGTGGCCCTCCAGTTAGACCCCCCTCACGGCGTGGGTTCGGGTCGCGCTTGATCGAGGCAATGTCGTCCGGACAGCTCAACGGCCGCGCAGAACTTGCATATGACGAGAGTGGCCTGCGTTGCCTGATCAGCGCACCTCTGGATGTAGAATGGAGAGATTCTGACCACGAGGTTGCGGACTCGGCCTAACGAGGCGCCTTGGTCGGCCAGCGCAGCACTGCGCCGAACTCAGGATCTCGGGGAATGTTCGAGCGGCGCATTCCGCTCAGGCTCGAGCTCAACGAAGAACAGGTCGATGCCCGTTTCAAAACGGAGTTCTAACCGGTCGCCTTGGCGAAAAGAGAAGGCGCAGTCGCAGATCAAGCGTATCGCTATCACGGGCTGATCCACCCAACTAGACGGCCTGGCGGCTTGGCCTGCGCTGGCCGTCAGTCTCTCGCCAACAGGCCGTAACTGGGTATTCCGGGGCGAGGTGACGGGTTGTATGCCCGCGGTGATCCGTCCGGGGCGATACCGCGGAGAGGTCCTCCAAATGGATCTGTCGGCAGGGGGACAGATCATTCGTCTTGACGACGATACGCACCGTCCTGAGGATCTCGCACCGTCATTGGGGTGTTCTTGGTTTGCGGGCAAATTTCACTCAGGAAAAGGCGAAGGCGTAGCGGCTGGACGTGAACCTTGCCGCGGTGGCCATTCCTAGCTTATCGAAGCTGGCAACGTCGACGTATTAGCTTCGGCTTTGAAAGAGGCGCGTGAAGGCGCCTCTCGCGCATCTAAATCCCCGCTGTCGCCGCGCGAGCCCGAATCGCCAAGCATCGTTGCGGCCGCCAGCATCCGCCCCGGCGTTATCTGCTTGAAAAAGCCAGATGAGGAAGCCGCCGGGGAAACACCGTGGATTTCCTGTCCGGTCCCGCCGCTACGGTGGGCATGCCGGCTTCAAGGCATGCGCCAACGAATGCGTCGCGAGCAAGCATAGCGGGTATCGCGCCACTCAGCGCTCCCCGGCACACCTTGACAGCCCGGTCGTGTCGCTGGCCGTAACGGAATGGCCATTCGTTTTCTAGGAAATCCAAGGCATCGTATGTGCCTGCAAATGTGCGGTCCAAACCACACTGAAGCCGGATCCTGACCGGCCGACTCCATGGAACATCGTTCAGCGGCATCTTGTCCTCCTTACAAGCCACCAATGATCCTGACGATAAGATATTGTGAAGGGTCTACGAGCGTTCAAGAGGTAACAGAGGCGCTCGGCTCGGCTGGGCCGACAAGGCAGACAACCACGAAGCCAACGATGAGCAGCATCGTCAAATTCGCGAATTTTATCCATTAACGATATCGCGACGATCCCACCCCGCCGGCTGAGTGACGGCTCAATTTGACCGGTTTGCGCTCCTGCTCGTTACGACGTTATCTGGTCATCGCTTCGGCGTCGACATCCGACCGTCACCGTCCAAATGCCCGTCGTCGCCTCATGCCGCGAAACACGACGACCTCGTCCCTAGGATCGATGAAGAACATCCTGGGCGACAGCTGCAACTGCAGGCCGTCGGCACTCAGCTACCGGTCGTCCCATCGCTGGAACAAAAAGAGCGCCACATGCTTTTCTCTCTGCAACAAATGGAGGATGCACCATGGTATTTACACCGAATGATCCCCTCGGCCGCCCCGACCGGGATGCTGACCTGCGAACAACCCCGATCGACCGCCGCCGCAGCGGACCCTGGGCTTTCATTATCTTGCTAGCGCTCATCGCCATCGCAGGATTTGCATATTACAACTACGGGACGCCGGGCACTGATCCGCAAACGACCGCGTCCACCAATCAGGCAGAGCCGACGGCCGTCCCCGCCCCGGCGACACCGGTTGCGCCGACGGGGGGCAATGCCCCAAACGCACCGACGGCGCCCAGCAGGTAGCGGCCAGCAATAGTGGATGAAGCCCGCCAATCCACGAAGCCGGAAAAAATGAGCCCGACATGATTGTCGGGCTCCGAGTAGGCAGTGAGAAGCTGGCGCAGTCCACCAATCACTGTTGCGCTCCACTCTTCCGGGCGAGGGCATCCACGGCGCAGTATCGTGATTTCGCGACAATCCAGATCGGCGGCGCCATGAATAGCGACCGTGAAGCCGCGGATCAGGGGAATGGAGTTGCCAACGACGCGGCAAACTCCGGATAGAGGCTTTCACGCAAGCGCTCGAGGTGTTTGATACGTGTCTGTTCGCGCAGCATGGTGTCCGCCGTCGTATCGCACCAGCCACCCTGAAGATTGTCAGTCGTCATTATCCGGCCACCGGAGACAATGAATTCGCAAAGCCGCCGTCTGGCGTGAATTTCTCCGGTCAGTTCAAAACAATGCGCCTGGCGGGTCATTACATATCGTCTCCACATAGTACTTTGAGGAGATGGATAAGCCCCGCACCTCGACCAGAGGGACCAAGGTCTGAGGTTGATGGTCATTGCGTCAATGAACAACCCGCGCCAAAGCCATCCGGGATAGCGCCTAGGGGCAAGCCTCGTCGTCAAATACATTTGCGGGGAGTAGGTGTCACGGAGGCTGGCCGAACGAGCGTCAGGCTCGGGTCTCTGGTGTTGTTTTTTCAGTGAGCCGGTGTCGCCACATCCTGGAAAACGTGATGCCGGCCTTTTCCAAGCACAGACGATCGGTCGCAGACTGCCTGGCCGCCCGAGGGGTGAGAGCCATGTCTTTTCGAAGAAAAATGGACGCCGACCGATCCAGGAAAACGCAAGCTTTGCGATCGGAACAATCGTGCTCGCGGCCCATTAATTCGCCTAAAGAGCCAGGAGCACCAGATGCACACCGATCGACCATTCGAGCGGCGCAAAAAGTTGCGCGGACACGCCTACACGCTTGCTGAATTTCAGCAGAAATACGAGCTTGCTTGCCCGGAGGCCAAGTACTTGTTTGCCAAATTCGGGCCGTCTTCTATCGATTTGGACCTGTTGATGTCGGCAAAAAGGCGCGCTCCGACCATACATTCGATAACGGATGAGATCAGCCTCTAGATCTCCGACCTCGCGGTATCGCATTCTCGTCGGGCGAGCAAAATATGCGACCACGACAAAGCGCGGACGGGAGATCGTTTTGCGGGCAATGGTGTCGCCGGCGCGCATGTGGGGCTGATCGCCGATCCTCCCCTTGAAATTCGCGCATGACTTTGCCAACTCATCGACGCCGTTTTCAATATGAAGGAGTAGCCGCACACATGCCGACCGCCGCAGAAACGCCTGCTGAGAGCCATGTCTTTGAGGCCGACGTCGCCCGCCTTCTGCATATGATGGTGCACTCGGTCTATTCGGACAAGAACGTCTTCCTGCGCGAGCTGATTTCGAACGCCGCCGACGCCTGCGAAAAGTTGCGATACGAGTCGATCGAAACACCGTCGCTTTCCGGATCCGATCCCGAGAGCCGCATTGTTCTGTCGCTCGATGAGGAGCATCGACAGCTGTGCGTGGAGGACAACGGGATCGGGATGAGCCGGGAAGAGCTGGTTGAAGCGCTCGGAACCATCGCCCGGTCGGGTACGCGGGCCTTCATGGAACAGCTTGAAGCCGGCAAAGTGGCCGAAGGGGCTCAATTGATCGGCCAGTTCGGCGTTGGCTTCTATTCCTGTTTTATGGTAGCCGAGCGCGTCGACGTCGTCTCGCGTCGGGCCGGCTCGAACGAGGCCTGGCTGTGGTCTTCCGACGGTAAAGGCAACTACAGTGTCAGCCCCGTCGATGTTGCGCAGGCGCCCGCACGCGGCACTCGTATTCTTCTTCATCTGATGGAGGAGGCGAAGAAATATACATCCCGGCGGACCATCGAGCAGATTGTCAAGGAGCAGTCGGGCCACGTGCCAGTCGCAATCAGCATTGTCGACAAGCCCGGCGGCGAAGCGCAACGGGTCACCGATGGCAGCGCACTCTGGACGAAATCGAAAAACGACGTCAGTCAGGATGAGTATCGTGATTTTTATCGCGGAATCTCCGGCCAATATGACGATCCGGCGCTGACCGTGCACTTCCGTGCAGAAGGCCGACATGAATATTCCGCTCTTGCTTTCGTTCCCGGCTCGCAGCCCTTCGACATGTTCGATCCTGACCGCAAGGGCCGAATGAAACTCTACGTCAAGCGCGTGTTCATTACCGACGATGCCGAACTCCTGCCCCGCTACCTTCGTTTCGTGCGCGGCCTTGTCGACACATCCGACCTACCCCTCAACGTCTCGCGCGAGATGATCCAAGAGAGCCCTGTCCTGTCCTCGATAAAAAAGGGTGTCGCTAACAGGGTCATCACGGCGATCGAAAAACTTGCCGAAAGCCAAGGGGATACCTTCCTCACGCTTTGGGAGAATTTCGGCGCCGTATTGAAGGAGGGCATCTACGAAGATTTCGAGCGGCGTGCCCAGCTTCTGGCCTTGTCACGCTTCCGCACCACTGCTTCCTCGGATGGATATCGCTCACTTGCCGATTATGTGCGGGACGCCAAGGATGGACAGAGCGCCATTTATTATCTTGCCGGCGTCAGCCTGGAACAGTTGAAGGCATCGCCGCAGCTGGAGGGTTTCCGCGCGCGAGGCGTCGAAGTGCTACTGCTGACGGACTCGATCGACAGTTTCTGGGTCATGAACGCGCCGGAATTCGAAGGAAAGACGTTCAAGTCGATTACGCAGGGTGCCGCGGATCTGTCGCAATTTCCCGCGCTCGACGACGAAAAGGCCCCACCACCGGAGACGGCCGCCGGTGCCCAGACCTTCATTGCCTTTGTCAAGGACAAGATTGCCGACCAGGTTGCCGATGTCAGGGCGTCAATTCGCCTGACGGAAAGCGCGGTCTGCCTCGTCGCCTCCGACGAAGGTTACGACCGGCAGATGGAGAAGATCCTGCAGAGCGCCGGTCGCCTCCAGGACACCGCCAAGCCGATCCTGGAAATCAACCCGAACCACGCGATGATCAAGGCAATCGCGGACCTGGAGGATCATTCGCCGCTGAAAGGCGACGCGGCGCAGCTGCTGCTCGACCAGGCTCGCATTCTCGATGGCGATAAGCCGACAGATCCTCGTGCCTTTGCCGAACGTCTCGGGCGCCTTTTCGAGAAAGCGGCGCGCCCCTGAATCCTCGGCGCTCTCTTGGCCGCCACTTTTGGGTTGGCGCGGGCAGTTGTCGCTCGCGCCCGACGGCGCCGGTGGCGCGATCCAGCCGTCGGTGGAAGTTGCGGGCGATGGAACCACGCTGCTGGAGAATGCGTGCGCAATCGGGGTGGAAGGTATCATCGCCAAGCGCCGCGACAGTACCTACCGCTCGGGCCGCAACGGCGATTGCCTGAAGTTAAGTGCGTGCAAAGTGAGAGCTTCATGGTCATCGGTTGCGAGCAATGCAAATTGGCGCGCAGCGGCATCGGAAGCCTGCTCCTTGCCGGCCGCGGCGGTTCCGCTTGGGTCTCCGTCGGCTCCGTCGGAACTGGGTTCAAAGAAAAGGATTCGGCATATCTCAGGCGACCCTCGACAAACTCAGGACAAAAACCCCGGTCCTGCCGCTCAAAGGCAAGGACCTGGTCTTCGCGCAGCTGACGCTCATTGCCGAGATCGAGTTGCGCGGCTGGACCGGCGACGGGATTTTGCGCCACGCATCCTATAAAGGCTTGCGGGAGGATCAGGATAACCGCGGTCTTCGACATCGGCAAATGATCTGGCGACTTTGTGGTTGTGCAGCGGAAAAGGCATCTGCTCTGCTTGATCAGTCGGCCCGGGCAGCCCGAAATTTGCGCACCCTTGCGTGCGATCCGCAGGTTTTGTCCGAGCACCATCGCCGGTGACCGCCACGAGATTGATCCAGGAAGAGCCACCCGCAATTTGGGCCCTCGCACGCGCGTATAGGACGCCGTCCCTCTCGCGAGGTCAACAGGTCAGTCGCTATCTGAGCGATACGGTTGCTGATGGCTGCCAGATCCTTGGCGTCCGCGCGATGCCACACTATTTTGCTTCCAGCGCAACCGAGTGATTGCTGCGCCAGTGCCCGGCGGGCCATGCCGTCAACAAGCTCCAGATCGTTCTGGCTGATAGAGATTACATTGGATTCCGATAGAAACAGGCGGCAGAGGGCCTCGCGCAATTCCTTCGCTTGCTCAAGCGCAATTTCAGTGTGGGAGCCCGGCTTGCGGGCTTTGGCGAGCAAGACATCGCGTTCCTTGTCGTCGATCAGATCAGCGCGACGGGCCCAAACCACCAGGTCGTCGTAGGTGTTCAGGAATTCGGGACCCCAACTGTCACCACGACTATCGACTGTATTCACGAAGTCGAGCGCCGGATGGCCGCCAAGAAGGCTGATGTTACGGATCGTCTTCTGCATGCTCATACCGTGAATATCGTTGCGCGGAACGATCTGGACAAGAGCGAGTTGTAACGGTGTAATTAATTTTTACCCGTTACACAGATCGGAGCCGTCATGGTCACCGGCGTCAGCAAAAACCAACTACGCTTCCTGATGCTTTGCGCAATTTGGGGAAGCACCTGGATTGGAACCAAGGCCGGCATTGACGTCGTCCCGCCACTCCTTTTTGCCGGCACGCGTTTCACCGCTGCCGGCATATTGCTCCTCTTATACGCGTGGACAAAGGGCGAAAAGGCCAGCCTGAAGATGCAAGATGGATTTCGCTTCACAGCCGTCAGCATTCTGATGATCACGCTCTGCTATGGCCCGCTATTTTGGGGCATGCAATATATCAATTCCGGAACGGCCGCTGTTTTGGAGATGTCGCTCACCCCGATTGCGCTCCTGGTATTCGCTCTCCTGCTAAACGAAGAAAGGTTGGACAGCCGCCGGATCCTTGCGATCGCTCTTGGGGTCTCAGGGCTTATCGTTCTGTTCTGGCCCGCCTCTTCGCATGAAACGTCCCCATCCCCTGATCCCTTCCCAGGCGCCAGCCTATGGGGCGGGTTGGCGGTTGCGGCCGCTGCCTTCACCTACGGCTATGGTTCGGTGCTCGCCCGCCCACTGCTGCGAACCTATCCAGCCTTGTTCGTTGCAGGCATGACGACCTTGGTCGGAGGCATCGCGCTCCTGATTTCAGCCTTGGCTTTCGAACCGGGGGCGTTATCTGCTCTCTCCGGCAATTGGGGAACCACCGCTTGGCTCGGCTGGTTCTTTCTGGTGATCTTCGGCTCGCTGATCGGCTACACGACCTTCATGCGCCTTTTGCGGGACATCGGCGCATCCCGTGCCGGCAGCTACGCTTTCGTTTCGCCGGTGATCGCTGTTGGTCTTGGCGCTGCTGTCTTCGCTGAGCAGATCACCGTCATGGATGTGATCGGCATCGTCGTGATGCTGAGCGGCGCCTATCTTGCAATGTCGGGAGTGCCGGAGACCGAGTCGGCGACCTACGAAAGCTGAACGTAGAGTAGCGGTGGCATGCCTCGGGGCGCGTTTGCGGATATTTATTCCAAGTCATTACATGGCGACCGGAATGCGCGTCAGCCTCGGAGGAACAGGCATCTCCCTGCCCTCTCGGACAGCTTGTGCATAGGCGACAGCCTGGCCAATGACGTGCTCGTCGTACGGCTTGGAGATCACAGCGACGCCGGCGCTGCTGTCGAGAACGGCTTCCGGGTTGGCGGTCGTGAACACGACGGTGATGTCCCTCGCCCGCAGGGCCTCGGCGATCTCAGGCCCGGTGATGCCGTCTGCCAGCCGTACATCGACGAGCGCCACTGCGGCGTCATCTGCTGCCTCAAGCGCCTCGGTCTTGGTGCGCGCGGGTCCCACGACCTCGTGCCCGAGGTCGGCAAGCATTCCTTCGAGGTTTATTGCGATGAGGAATTCGTCTTCGACGATAAGGATGCGCATGTAAATTTCCGGTTCGGTTTCGCCACAAGATGGGCCTTGTCCGAGAACTAGCGACATTTTTTGGAAATCAACCTTCACGCCGGCGCGGTTCCCTGGCGGGTCATCCATTCCTCGGTCGGATCAATCGAACCAGGCTTCCGAAACCTGAAAGGCTTCTGCCGATGTCCAGCCTTCCATCAGACCTCTTTCACGATCTGCGCCGATGCAGAGACCAGGCTCACTCCGCCGGTGACGCCGGGATTGGCCCTCGTTTGCGAAAGGACCTGCGCGTCAGAACCGTCGCAAGCATCCGCAAGCGTTGCCCGCCCGCACTAGCTCAGCCGATTAGATCTTGCGAACGTTCGCAGATCGGCGGGGCCCGGCATGACGAGCGCTTCACCGGCATCGTGCTCGCGAGACGGGAAGGCTGTGCATTCCGCGGTCTGCGGCCAACCCGATCCCGCCAGGCATCATCCGAAACTGAGCGCGAACGGTGCGCAACAGAGCAACGACCTCCGCTTCCCGAGTATGCCGTCTCTGGCCGAGATTTTTCCTCGCTTCTTCCACCGGTCACAGATTATGCTGGCACCTTCAAGTGGTTCGCGCACGATTTTTACCATGAGCGGAGGATCGCGCCTTGCAGCGACGGCTGGCAGCTATCATCGTTGCCGATGTGGTCGGCTATTCACGGCTCGTCGAGAAGGACGAAGGCAGGACGCTTTCGACGTTGAGCCGGTTGCAGGCCACAGTGCTCCAGCCGCTGATCGCCAGACATGACGGGCGCGTCGTGAAACTGATGGGCGACGGCTTGATTGCGGAATTCGCCTCGATCGTCGAGGCGGTATCCTGTGCGATCACGATTCAGAACGCAGTGGCGGCTCAAAATAATCCATCCGATACCTCCAGCAACATCGTCTTTCGCATCGGTATCAATCTTGGCGATGTCGTTGTCGAAGGCGAGGATCTTCTAGGGGACGGAGTGAACGTCGCAGCGAGGCTGGAGCAACTCTGCCCGCCGGGCGATATATTGATCTCCGGTAGCGCATACGAACATCTCGCCGGAAAGATCGACGCGACGATCGAATATGCTGGAGAGCAGCAGCTCAAGAATCTCTCGAGGCCAATCAGAACCTATCATCTGCCGCTCAGCGGATCTGCGTTCGTTTCACCCAAGGTTTCGACCTTGACCGGACAGGCGATCGCCGTTCTTCCGTTCGAGAACATGTCCGGCGATCCCGAACAGGTCTATTTCAGCGATGGAATCACGGAAGACATCATCACAGAACTCGCCCGCTTCACCGAACTGATGGTGATTGCACGAACGTCGTCTTTTGCACTTCGCGGTCGGGCGGTGGACCTGCGCGAGATCGGGCGGCTCCTCGGCGCCGGCTACGCTGTCGAGGGCAGTGTCAGGCGGGCGGGCAACCGGGTGCGGATCACCGTACAGCTCGTTGAGACAATCGGTGGGACGCATCTGTGGGCCGATCGCTACGACCGGTCCATCGAGGATATCTTCGCCACGCAGGAAGAGATTGCACGGAACATAGTTGCGATGGTGGCACAACGTGTCATCGACAATAACGAGTTGACATCGCGAAGACGCCGACCGGAAGACGTGCAGGCCTACGACCTCTTCCTGCAAGGCAACCGCCTCTCCGACGACTTCAGGCCTGGGGCACAGGAGCGCGCACAGGCACTGTTCGAACGCGCCGCCAGGACCGACCCGAGCTTTGCAAGAGCCCATACGGGCCTCGCTTACATCTCCCTCAATCGAGCCTCGGACAGCATAGGCGTCCCCAGGGAGCGCGACGAGAACCGGATTGAGGCTTTGCGCTCGGCCGAAACAGCTTTTTCTCTTGATCCGAGTGATCCGCGAGTGCAGTGCACGCTAGGCTATATATGCCTGACCTGGAGAGACTTCAAAAGAGCAGAGCACCACCTCAATCTGGCGAAGTCCATGAATTCGAATGATGCCACAATTTTGATCCTCTGGGCCTGGATGCAAGGAGCGCTCGGCCGGGCGGAACGGGGTCTGGCTGGTGCTGAGATCGCCTACCGACTGAACCCTCTTTATCCGAGTTGGTACAACTATTACAAGTCGCGCCTCCTGTTCCTTTCGGCGAGGTACAGTGAAGCCGCACTTCTCCTGGAACAGAGAACGTTCGACACACCTGATAGAGAGCCGCGGGACATGGCATGGCGCGCCGCCTCCTACGCTCATCTGGATCGGATCGAGGATGCCGAAAGATGCGCAGAGGTCTTTCTCAATGCCGTCACCGCGCGGTGGTGCGGGGATAGGGCGGCAGGCCCGGCTGACTATGTGAATTGGCTTGTCGATGTTTCCTATCTCAGTGAGGATCGGGACGTTTTGCGGCTCCGCGTTGGACTGAGGCGCGCCGGATTGCCGGCGTAGCGACAGCGCAACCGCGTTTCGGTGCTGGCGTAGATCAGGCTCTGTACCTCGCCATTGTACGCAGACGGGCGTGTCATGGTGTCCGATCCGTTAAGCGACACTCGTAGAAACGCTCGCCGTATACCGAGCAAACATCAACATCACGAAGCGATCCTCACTGGCCCCGCAGAGACTGACGTGGCTCGATTCTCTCATCTCGCAAAGTCCCCTCATCGTCGAGCGGCCAATCCTGGATGAGAACGCGCGCGGCATCGGTGAGACTACGGATGAATGTTCGCGGCTTGTTGTTTTGGAAATTGAGACCAATCGGCGCAAAGGCCGAATATCTATTCGTCGTCATGCCTTCACCCGTTCCATTGAGAATGGATTGATACACCCATGATGCCGTGGTTGTATTTCATAGTTAAAACAGCGTTAACGTGCCGGGAGCATAACGGTTGATCGACGTCTGCGAAAAGTGCCGCGAACACGCACGTATAGATGAAGGGTTCCTCGTCGGCCGGCTGAAACGAAAACGGCTGACGCGCCATCGCGGTCGGTTTGATCATTTGGTCGTGCCGATCAGAAAGGTGGAGCTCGAAATTAGTCACCAAGTGCCACAATGAGGAGACATGGGTGTTTGCCCAATCTCCTGAATTTGGGACCCATTCCAAATCTTGAAAGCGGCTGGAACATCCTTGCGACGCGGTTGTTAGTCCCGCGAGGTCTGTGGTGACCTCGAGATCACAAACCAAGGAGGAGTCAAATGGCCAACCAAGGTGGAAGCCACGAACAGCACGTTAAAGCCGGTCAGCAAAGCCATAAGAATCAGGGTGCGAAATCCGCATCTTCTGGTTCGGAAGGCCGGCAAGACAATTCACGTGGCACTCAAGGCGGTTCGCATGAACAGCATGGAAAGGCTGGTCAGCAAAGCCGTAAGAATAGTTAGGGCTTTACCGGAAGTCCCCATAGCCCGCGCTGCCGCGCGGGCTTTTCTACGCGGCGTTAAAACGCCGATGATCCTGATGCAGGCTCGTAGTGATGCTCGTCGCGTGGAAGTGCAAAAGCTCCGGCGTCGCACTTGAAGATGAGGTCGTCAAAAGCAAGAGCACGCCGCGAGTCCATGCTGTGGCCTACCCCATCCTGAGGACGATCTGATCAATGCTGACGGACCCAGTCTGACGGACTATCAATCCCTTGAGAGGATGTGAACGTAAGTTGGAACGGGAAGGTTGTATCTGTTCAAATCCTGAAAATCCTCATGCAGCACCCGGCGGCGGCATACACCGCCGGGTGCTGCCTGCTAGGCCGAAATTATGTAGACGATCGTGAGAGCATCGGGATCGACGATAACGATCCGGCCGTCTGCAAGGAGGAAGAAGCGGTAGCCTTCGTAAGCTGGGGCGATCTTCACAATACGCGGCGGCAGCCGTTCCAGATGGACCCTCTTGGGAATCTTGGTTCCGATAGATACCGTGAAGTCGACTTCCTTAACAGGCTCGACCCGAACTTCCTTCACCACCTCTCTAATTTCGGTCTGCTGTTCGACTGTGACGTTGACGTTGGTTTTGGTGTTGTTCGTGGAGCTATTGTTGTTGACGTTCGTTTCCGTGGATTTGTTATTGGGCGTCGACGTGTTCTGGTCGGTCGACGGCTTCGACGCGTCACCGCTCTTCGTCATGGTGCCGGACGAATTGGAGCCCTGCGCGCCGCTTTGTGAGCCTGCCGGCCCAGAACCGCTGCTATTGGTTGCTCCTGCATTGGTATCGGACTTCTGTCCGGCGGTACTGCCTTCGGAAGCGTCCTGCGAACTGGATTTTGATTTCGTTGGTGTTGACGATTTCTGCGTATCGGAGACGTCCCCCGCCTTGTGTTGCGACGGCTGGCCCTCGCCATTCGGGCACGCACCGGCGGCGTTGGGAGTACAGTCGCCACCACCCGAGACAGTTGCACCGGCCTTCGACTGTTCAGTCTGCGAGCCGGACTGCGAACTTGACTTGGTGTCGGCCTGCGAACCAGAACCCGATTGCGTTTCAGTCTGCGATTGAGACGGTGCTGTATCGCTGCCTTGTGCCGCGACAGGCAGGGTGGCCAGTGGCGACACGCTAAGTGACAATGCGGCTACGATAATGGTGAGATGATTGTCTCTCATGATTGATCTCCCTGATGGGCACAACATACCGTCTCCGCGTTCTTGCGAAGTCCATGCGCGCCCTTGTTTTTCAAGAATGGACGGCAGGCGCCGCCTGAGGGTCAGGTTGGTGACTTGGATATCACTGGATGACCTGAATCACCTTCCTCGAAGAAGGCTCGACGATCACGCGCTCATCGTTGACGATCGCATAGGAGTATTTGGGTTCATCCGGGATCGGCGTTACGACAACGGTCTCTGGGAGCGGCTGGCCAACAACCACCTTCTCCTTAACGACGACGCTCGTCTTGGGAGCGGGTGCCTGCTGGACATAGGTCACGACCTTCTGCGGCGGCGGATCAATGACGCTGCCAGCCACACCGCCTACAATACCCCCGACAGCGGCGCCGACCGGACCACCGACGATTGCGCCCGTGGCGGCGCCGCCAGCAGCGCCCGTTACGGTCGAAGATTGTGCGAAGGCCGGGCCGGACGCCATCACAAGCGCGACTGCAATACCTACTGCTTTGATATACATTTGTTTTCCTCCGTTACAGCGGTCTGTTCCGCTGCGGGGCAAAACCGCAAAAGCAAGAGTGTGTTCCAGGCCAGGGACTTCAGTCCCTGTAGATTGGGACTTTGGTCTTATCGCCTGAAGGGTCAATCTATTGGTTCGGAATGCGGCTTAACATCCGGTCTTGGACATTGTGGAAGCCGATAATCATTGCAGCTATCGAAATCACTTTGTTCCGGTCAGCAGCATTCGAGATATAGCCCTCTAGGACGGCGACCGGTCCGAGCATGTGGATTGTGATGGCGCTACTGTCGATGTCTGGGTCAACTGAGAGCGCACACTGGATCGTGGCGATGGTCGACGCGGAACTATGCCCTTGCGAGCAGCACTCTTCGTGGCTGAAGCTGTCAGAACCAAATTTCATGTTTCCTCCCTGTTCCTCCCCTCAAAGGAACATCGTGTTTAACTCTGTGCTAATATGATGAAGGCCGTCAGAGCCTGACAGACGGACTTAGGTCCCATCGCGCCCGCGGCGGGCTCGTAAAGGCGACCCAGCGTCAGGTTGCGACGTGCCGCGGTATCTCAGAGTGCCCTGACCAGACATCCGCCAAACAGAGGCAAACTCCCCCGGAACAATCGGCCGGGCGGGAGGTTGGGCTGTCGCTCACAAAATCATGAGCCAACTCATCGCGTCAGAAAGGAAACGCCCGTGCCACAGCCCGTCTCTGCGATCGTCGTGCAGCGTCTCCTTAAGCTGCTCGGCCCCCGCATCGGCACGGTCATCTGTCCCGCATTTTCCATCGGCGGTCGGTCTGGTTCGTGTCCACCGGAGTTATCGCCTGCTTGGCCAGCGGCTATGTGTGCAGTTGCTTCCCCGGCTCCCCCATGCGCTCCACTGATGCGCTGCACTGTTTCGGCGATGGTTCGGCTCCCAAGCGGCAAAAACAATCGGGGGCCGGATTCAATTTTCCTCCGACGTGGTCAAGCGACCGAAGTTCGACCGCAAGCCTTAGCCCGCCATCACGCCATTCGCGGCCGGTCTGTCCACCGAGCCGTTTTTCGAGTTGAGACAATCGCCTATACTCGCGCCTGGAGTGTATGAGCACATGCGCCGTATCGTCGTCATCAGCGACTTTCAAGGCGGGAGCTGGGGTAACGGGGCCCTCCCGTCTGTCCAGGAATTTCGAGCGAAATGGATCGAGGGCGGGCGTGGGGTCTCGCCTTCACCCATCCTCAATATTGACGACGTCGAAGTTGACGGCGGCTATCTCGAGCGGCTCCCACTCGCTGCCCTAAAGGGCGGACTCGCAGACTGCGCTGAGATTTGGACGCATTGGCGGGGCCTCGATCCGCCTTGGGAATGGATCGACGATACTCCGTCTCTGCTGCGCCGCGCGTTTCGTATGAACGGCCCGGAGGCTCCCTTCGCGTCTAACGACATGCTCGGACATATCGAGGCTTTTGGCCCTCCCGACATCCTTTGCGTGTGGGGGCTGGGCGTGAGCGAGGAGATCCTGCTCGCCTGTCGCGACAGTTTCAAAATCTACAATTCCATTGACGCCCCCGCTCTTCGAGTGCCCGTTGAGGTCAGCCGCCATTTCGATCTCGTCATTACGGGCGCGCAGTGGCAATCAGAGGTCGTGCGATCCAGGCATCCCGGTATGCGTATTGTCGTCATGCCGATCGGCCCCGAATTCGCATCCGAGCTGACCTTCCACCAACTGAACCTGCCCAAGATCTACGACGTGATCTACGTCGCGGCAGCTCAGGCTTATAAACGTCACGATATCCTGTTCGACGCACTCGCCAAATTACCGCGTTCGCTCCGCGCCTTGTGCGTCTGCGGCTACGGGGAGCTTGTCGATGGCCTGCGCAGCCGTGTTGACCGGCTCGGTATCACCGTCGATTTCGTCGGGCCGCCGGGCGTGCCGTTTCATGATGTCAACCGGCTGATGAACCAATCGCGGATCGGGGTCGTCTGCGGCGAAGACGACGGTGCACCTGCCATCCTCACCGAATACATGCTGGCCGGCATCCCCGTGCTTGCCAACAGCGCCCTCAGCTGTGGCCTGCAATACATCACGCCGCAGACCGGCCGAACAGCTTCGGCGGATGATTTCCACGAGGGAATTTGCGACTTGTTGAAACGGGCCGACATGTTTCGCCCACGCGCGGTCGTGCTCGCGAACTGGACCTGGCCGCACAGCATTAGACGGCTTCGCCAGCTGATCATGGACCCCTGACCGAATTAATCCGTGTCTTAGGAACTTTGGCAGTTCACCGTTGTTGAGGATTTCACTGTCGCGAGGTTTTCGATGAACGTGCTGAACTCCTTCCCGCAAGCGTCCGCCACATCGCTACCGCCGGGTTCCCCTCTGATCTGCTTTTCTCATCTTCGGTGGGACTTCGTGCTGCAAAGACCTCAGCATCTGATGCAGCGCTTCTCCCGGGATCGGCAAGTATTCTTTTTCGAGGAATTCATTCCGACCGATCATCATCTGGCCTATCTGGAAATTCATCCTTTCGAAGGGACGTCGGTCAAGGCGGTCCGGCCACGCATTCCGCACTGGTGGAGTGATGGCGAACGGCAAAAGGCCCTCGGGCGGCTGCTCGACGACCTCATCGCGCTGCATGGCGCAAAGCGGCCGATTCTCTGGTTCTACACGCCGATGATGTTTGCCTTTGCCCAACACGTCGATGCCGCTGCGGTGGTCTATGATTGCATGGACGAGCTTGCGAATTTCCGCTTCGCGCCGCCACATCTGAAGGAAATGGAAACGGCGCTGATGGCGCGAGCCGACGCCGTTTTCACGGGCGGCATCAGCCTCTACGAAGCGAAAAAGGATCGGCACGACAATATCCATGCCTTCCCCTCCAGCGTCGATACCAACCACTTCCAGACAGCCCGCACCGCGCTTGCAGATCCAGCCGACCAAGCCGGAATTTCGCATCCACGCCTTGGCTATTACGGCGTCATCGACGAGCGCCTCGACCTCGACCTGATCCGGACAGCAGCTGCGGTCCGGCCGAACTATTCCTTCGTTTTCCTTGGGCCGATCGCAAAGATTTCCCCCTCCGATCTGCCAAAGGCGGCCAATATCCATTACCTCGGGCAGAAGAATTACGCCGACCTGCCCTCATACCTTTCGGGCTGGGAAGCAGCCCTCATGCCATTCGCACTAAACGAGGCGACCCGCTTCATCAGCCCCACCAAGACACCCGAATATCTCGCAGCCGGGCGGCCCGTCGTCAGCACCCGAATTGCGGATGTCGTGCGCACCTACGGCAATGCGCCGGGCGTGTTCTTCGCAGACGACAGCGACGATTTCGCGCGTTGCTGCGATGCCGCGCTTGGACTGGCAGGTTCGAGAAAGCCATGGCTTGAAGACGTGGATGCCCGGCTGGCGCGCTCGTCCTGGGATGCAACGTTCGACCACATGGCGCGTATCGTTGATCAGGCTGTGGGCGTCCCTCTGTCTGCCAAGGAAAAATCCTATCGGCGTAGCGGCAGCATGTCGCTTCGCAAGCCTTACGATTATCTGGTCGTTGGTGCTGGTTTTGCCGGATCGGTGTTGGCGGAGCGGCTGGCTGTCGACGGCCGCAGGGTCCTTGTCTGCGACCGACGCTCCCATATCGGCGGCAATGCCTACGACCATTGCGACGAGGCCGGGATCCGGGTCCACAAATACGGACCCCACATATTCCATACCAACAGCGAGGATGTCTTCGCCTACCTATCGCGCTTCACTGGCTGGCGGCCCTACGAGCACCGCGTACTCGCCCAGCTCGGCGACCTCAGGCTCCCAATTCCGATTAACCGCACCACGCTCAATGCCCTTTACGGCCTCAATCTCTCAAACGACGTCGAAGCCGAACGCTTCCTGTCAACGCGCGCCGAACGCTGCGCAAAAGTAACCACCTCGAAGGACGTTGTGGTGTCGCAGGTCGGCCTCGAACTCTACCGTATCTTTTTTGAAGGTTATACGCGCAAGCAGTGGGGCCTTGATCCCTCCGAGCTTGATCGCTCCGTCACCGCGCGTATTCCGACCCGCACGAATGAGGATGATCGCTATTTCCTTGACAGGTTCCAGGCCATGCCGCTCGACGGCTACACCCGGATGTTCGAACGGATGCTGGACCACGAAAACATCACCGTCATGGTCGATACGGATTTCAAGGAATTGCGCCGGCAAAGTGTTGCGAACCATGTGATCTTCACCGGGCCGATCGACGAATATTTCGACTTTCGTCTCGGGCAGCTGCCCTATCGGAGCCTGAAGTTCCGGCACGAAACGCATGACATGCGGCGCATGCTGCCGGCTGGCGTGATCAACTTCCCTTCGGAAGACGTGCCCTACACCCGCGTGACTGAATATAAACATCTGACCGGGCAGGTCCACCCCAAAACCAGTATCAGCTATGAATACGCCTGTGCAGACGGCGACCCCTATTATCCGATCCCTCGCCCCGAAAACCAGGCTCTCTACAGGCAGTACGAAGCCCTCGCACGCGCGCGAGGCGATGTGACCTTCGTCGGCAGACTCGGCACCTATAAATACTACAATATGGACCAGGTCGTCGGCCAGGCGCTCGCGACCCATCGACGTCTGCAGAAACTGCATGGGCTGACCGACCTCATGGTAAATACCAAGCTTGACTAGGAAACCCCGCATCGTACTGGCGACCGACAGTCTTGATCCCTCCGGGATGGGCGAACACATGCTCGCGCTCGGCCGCGCACTTTCCCAGGAAGTTGACGTCGTTCTGGCGCTTCTGTCTGAAGACCGTTCACATCTGCTTCCTCGTGCCGCACGTCTAGGCCTTGGCGTCAAGCTTGCGGCCGACGGTCAAGAGTTTTCAAGTTGGCTCAGCAAGGGCAACATCGACCTCCTGCACGTGCATGCGGGAATCGGTTGGGAAGGACATCAACTGGGAGAAGCTGCAGCGCGGGCCGGTGTCCCGGCCATTCGGACCGAACATCTCCCCTACCTTCTTACGGATAGCGAGCAGCAGGAGCAGTATAGGCTGCACACGCAGACGATCGCCCACCATATTGTGGTTTCCGAAGCCTCGCGACTAAGCTTTAGCGAGCACGTTCCCTCCCATCGGTTAACCCTGGTGCGCAACGGCGTCTTCGCATCGGTACCTGTCGCGACAGTGGGCACGCTGCGGCAAGACCTGGATCTTCAGGGCAAGATAGTCCTCGTGATGGTGGGTCGGTTTGCCGCGCAGAAGGATCATGCCACGCTGCTGCGGGCCATGCCTGAAATAATCCGGGTCCATCCTCGCCTGCGCCTACTGCTTGTCGGGTCCGGTGAGGAACGCTTGGCCATGGAGGAGCTTGCAGGCGAGCTTGATGTTTCAGGTCATGTCCGTTTCTTGGGCCAGCGTGCTGATGTCGCCGATATCCTTGCCGCAAGCGATCTCTTCGTCCTGCCGTCATTGTTCGAGGGCCTGCCGCTTGCCGTTCTAGAGGCGATGTCGCTGGGTCTGCCCGTGGCTGCAACCCGGATCGGCGGTACCGTGGAGGCACTGGGCGAAGACCACCCGTTTTTTGCGGAGCCTCAAAACCCCGCCTCACTTGCCGCCACCATCGTCGATGCCCTCTCCGATCGGGAGATGCTGGCGCGTGTCGCAAGGTCCGCGCGCAACCGGTTCGAGACTGACTTTTCCGCCCATCGAATGGCCGCAGAAACGATGGCGGTCTACGACCGCTTCATCTCTCGACCCGCCACGCATCAGCAAAAGGATTCATCCATGCAAAAGACGCGCCTTGGCTTTATCGGCGTTGGGGGTATAGCGCAGCGCCACCTCGACATCATCTCCGCCTTCGATGACGTGGAGCTTGTCGGTTTTGCGGATCCTGACCTTAGTCGCGCCGACCAGGCGGCAACGCGCTTCGGAGCGAGGTCGTTTGCCAATCACCGTGAGATGCTGGATGCCGTCAGGCCGGATGCTGTCTATATCTGCGTGCCGCCCTTCGCCCATGGCGAGCCGGAGCGCGATCTCATCGAGCGGAGCATTCCCTTCTTCGTCGAAAAACCGGTATCGCTTGAACTTAAGACTGCAGAGGAAATTTCCGCAGCCGCGACGGCCAAGGGCCTCGTCACCAGCGTTGGCTATCATTGGCGTTACCTCGATATCGTCGATGAGGCACGTAGCCTTCTCAAAGACAACCCTGCACAGCTACTGTCCGGCTACTGGCTCGATTCGACACCGCCGCCACAATGGTGGTGGAGAAAAGACAAATCCGGCGGTCAGATGGTCGAACAGACAACCCACCTCCTCGATCTCGTCCGGTTCCTGGTCGGTGAGGTTACGGAAGTCTATGGGCGCGCGGGCCACAAGGCGAGACCTGAATTTCCCGGTCTCGATGTGCCGACGGTGACAACCGCCAGCCTGACCTTTGAATCCGGCGTCGTCGCAAATATTGCATCCACATGCCTTCTTGGCTGGAACCACCGGGTCGGACTTCACATCTTTGCCGATCGGCTCGCGATCGAACTGACTGATCGCGAAATTATGGTGGATGTCGGACGCGGACGCCCGATGCGCGGAGCCGACGGCGATCCGGTCTGGCGAGAGGATCGCGACTTCATCGATGCGGTTCGCGGCGGCGAGAATCGTATTCGCTGCCCCTACGGTGAAGCGCTGGCGACGCACCGGCTCGCGCTTGCAGTCATGTCTTCGGCGCAAGCGGGTGAGCCGGTGCGCCTCAAACCGCCGCAAAGCCGGCAGCCGGAGCCGGCACCGCTTCGGCTTCAGCCGCGCCCGGAAGCACCGCCGCCGGGACTGGCGCCCGGCCATCGCATCATTCGCTCGCTGGGCGTTGAGGCGCCCGGCCTACCCTATTTCCTTGAATATGAGGAAGGCCCTCCCGGAGACAGACAGGTTCGGCTCGATACGCTCTACACCGGTTTTTCGGCAGGAACGGAACTCACGTTCTTGAAAAACACCAATCCCTATTTTCGCTCGCGCTTCGACGGGGAGCGCGGTGTCTTCGTCGAGAACGAACCGGACCTGCATTATCCAGTGCCGTTCCTCGGCTATATGGAAGTCGCCCGCGTATCGGAATCGCGTGCCAACGGTTTTAGACAAGGCGACATCGTCGCCACCACCTATGCTCACAAGTCGGGACACACCGCGGACCCGTTCCACGATCTTCTCGTACCCCTTCCGGCCGCCATCGACCCGCTGCTCGGCGTCCTTGTTGCCCAGATGGGACCGATTGCCGCCAACGGCATCCTCCATGCCGATGCCGAATTCTTCGGCTCTCATGTTCCTTTCCTGGGCGCCGGCGTGAAAGATCGGCCAGTCGTGGTGATCGGCGCCGGTACTGTCGGCCTGATGACGGCGCTTTTTGCCAGATCGCTCGGCGCTTCCGAGATTATCATCTCCGACCCATCGGAGTTCCGCCGCGGCAAAGCCGAGGCGATGGGCCTCACCGCCATGACCGAGGACCGGGCCTGGCAGCACGCCAAGGCCCGCTGGCATGTCGGCGGTATGGGACGAGGGGCTGATCTCGCGTTTCAGACCCGCGCCCATTCCGGCAGCCTGCATACGGCGCTGAAAGCGCTAAGGCCGCAAGGGACCGTCATCGACCTCGCCTTCTATCAAGGCGGCGCCGACGAGCTGCGGCTCGGCGAGGAGTTTCACCATAACGGCCTCAATATTCGCTGTGCACAGATCAATCGGGTACCGCGCGGCCTGGGACATCTCTGGAACCGAAGCAGGCTAGCGCTCGCTACTATAGAACTCCTGCGGTCTCATGGCGACACGATCCGAAAGCACATGATCACCCATGTCGTGCCGATTGAGGATGCACCCGCATTCCTGATCGACCTGGTCGAAAACCGCCCGGAATTCCTGCAGGTCGTATTCAAGGTGGGCGAATGATATCAGAGCCTGCACCTATCCGTATCCTGTTCGTCTTCGCCTGGCTGGTGGTCGGCGGCGAAGAGACAGAAGTGCGGCTCCTGGCCGAACACCTCGATCCCCGCGTCTACCGGATCGATGTCGTTGCCTGTTTTCACAAGGCCGGAATGCCCGAGCAGACGCATGAGCAACTTCGTGCGCTCGGCGTTGATGTCGATACGAAGCCTTACGCGCTTTCATTCGAAGACACCGTCGACTATTTGGCTGGCAAGATTGCTGGCTATGACATCGTGATATCCTGCCAAAACGTCGCCGACGTCTATCCGGCGCTCGAGCGATTGCATCTGCGCCCGCCGCTCATCGAGCATGGCGGCTTGGTTGCGGAGGCACTGGTAGGACCGAAGCACCTGACCAGCCGCTACGTCGGCGTGTGCCGCTCGATCCGCGAGGCGGCCGCCTCTCGTATGCCTGGCCGCGAGGACCACGCCTTGGAAATACCGTCCATGGTCGACCTGGCGACGTTCGACCCGCAAATCCGTACCGCAACGAGGGCTCGGCTTGGTATGACTGCCGACAACATCTTGATCGGTTGGGTCGGCCGTCTGGATCCGAAGAAGAATGTTGAGGATTTCATTGAAGCAGCCGCCCTCGTGGCTGAACAAAACGAGCGCGCCCGCTTCCTCGTGATCGGCGGCCCTGACGCCTTCATGCCGCAATATGCTCAGCGACTGAAGGACCTCTCGCGCCGGCTGCGCCTTGAAAACAAGCTGCAGTTCTTGGGCGACCGCAAGGATATTCCCGACCTTCTATCGTCACTCGACATCTTCGTCTGGCTGTCGCGCGGCGAGGGCATGCCGCACGTCATCGCGGAAGCCGGTGCCGCCGCCCTGCCCGTGATCGCGACGGCGGACAATGGCGCCTGTGAACAGATCGAAGACGGGATATCCGGCATTTTTGTCCCCTTTAACGATGCGATGGACGTGGCCGGAAAGATCCGTCAGCTGATCGACAACGAGGATCTTCGGCGCATGCTTGGTCTTGCCCTGCGCCGCAAAGTCGAAACCAGCTATTGCGTCGAAGCGGTCCTGCCGCAATGGCAGCGATTGTTTGCCGAGGTTCTTGCCGAGCGAAGGTCGGCGGGCCCAACCGGTATTTTCCAATCGTTCTTGATGGGCGGCTTCGAATCCTCAACCCATCGGCTGCGCCGGCGTGACGAAGACCATTTGGGCCGCCGCCTCGACATGATTGCCGCGATCGGGCACGACCGCTGGACCGCGCAGGACTACCGCCAGCTTCGCGGTTTCGGCATTCGCACGGTGCGCGATGGCTTCCGCTGGCACTTGATCGACAAAGCCGGGAGCTACGAGTGGTCGAGCATCCTTCCGATGCTCGACGCGGCCCGCCAAACCGGGACACAGGTCATCTGGGACCTGCTGCATTACGGCTGGCCGGATGATGTCGATATCTGGACTGCGCGTTTCGTCGATCGCTTTGCGGCCTTTGCCAGCGCCTGTGCAAGGATCGTGCGCGAGCGCTCTGACGAAATCCCCCTCTACTGCCCGGTCAACGAGATATCGTTCTTCTCGTGGGGTGGTGGTGATGCCGGATATCTCAACCCCTTCGCCAATGGCCGAGGGTTCGAGCTCAAAGTTCAACTGGCCCGTGCCGCAATCGCTGCCATGGAGGCGATCCTCTGCGTGGACCCCCGCGCCCGTTTCGTTCATTGCGATCCGGTCATCAATGTCGTCATGGACCCGTCACGGCCGTGGGACGCCGGCGTTGCCGAAGGCCACCGACAATCGCAGTTCCAGGGCTGGGACCTGATTTCCGGGCGGTTATGGCCTCAGATCGGTGGAAACGAACGTTATCTCGATATCGTCGGCGTCAACTACTACTTCAACAATCAGTGGATACACGCTGGACCGCCAATCGATATCGGCCACCCGCTCTACAAGCCTCTCGGCCGAATTCTTTTTGAAACCTACGCGCGCTACGGTAAGCCGATCGTGATCGCCGAGACCGGTATTGAGGGCGACCGGCGCGCGTCGTGGTTTCGCTACGTAGCCGCCGAGGCGAAGGCCGCCATGCAGGTCGGCGTTCCACTGGAGGGGATATGTCTCTATCCGATCGTCAACCATCCCGGATGGGATGACGATCGCAACTGTCAGAACGGACTGTTGTCCGCCAACATGTCGGCGTTAGGCAGATCCGTCGATCCCGGTCTAGCATCAGCGATCCTCACTGAGTCGATCGTCTTCCCGCTTCCTCAGGTCGCCACGCGATGCTCGCCGGTTAGACAGGATCGATCGTCAGGGTGAAGCTTTCGCAACGGCGCGCAGCTGCCCGCCAAAGCGGATATCCCCGTAGTAGCCAGATGACCAACTAGTCGATCTCCTGGGCGACTGTCTTATCAGAAACGGCGCCCCTTAGCTAAAGCAAGCACGCCGGTAAGCATGCGCGAGCCGGATTTCAACGGAGATGAACCGTTGTAGCGAGAAGACATATTCGCAACCCGCAACCCGCAACCCGCAACCCGCAACCCGCTTGTCGGAATATCGTGTCATCGAAATCCCATATTGGCGATCACGCCTCCCGGAGCAACCGGCATGGTCACGCCGCATGCCCTCGAGTCGCTGCTTCCGGGTGCAGGACCGAAGGTGGCACTCCCCGGTCGCGCCTGGGCTCATTCTCCTTAGCATGTTGTCGTTGACTTGGAGCCCTGGCGATCCCATTTAGGCGCCATGCCGAAACACGAAAAGAACGATGTCGAGCTGGTTAGGACCTGGGTGCTGCCGCCAGCAGCGACCTTAGGGTCTTCCATCCGCGCAAAGGGAATCCTCCTCGAACTACGTGCACGACTCCCGCTCGTTTCGAAGAAGTCGCTCGATGTCGATGGAGGAGAACTCACGCTATCGATGCCTGCAAGTGCCAAGGCAGAATTCCATGCCGCGGCATCCATTGTCGCTAGTGCGCTGGAAGACATTGAAAGCCTGCCTGTCATTCCGCGTGAGATCCAGGATATCCTCACGATCAAGGCGAGCGAACGACACCGTTGGCTTGCAGACGGCCGCTTGGCAAGTGCGGGAACGCGTACCGTGAGGCTAAACGGGCGCGCAAGGAGGATCACTTTCCATGTCTTCGATCCGAGGTTCGTCGAGGACATTCTTGACAGGGGTGTGGTCGACGAGTGGCGAGAAGAGGATGCGCTCGCTGCTGCCGAAAATCGTCGGAAGGCGCGATACAAGGCGAAGCTGACGCGATCCCTGAGAAAAGCTGGCACGGCTTCGAAGACAACCGAACGGCATCCCGATGATCCCGCGACGAAACTGCATGGCTGGGAGGAGTTCGACGTCGAGGGCCTTCTTCGGTGAACTCAACCGTGCTGGTTGCCTGGACCATCAGGCGGTTTGAATTGAGGCTAATTAAAGTTTCGCCCTGGCCCTCTTATCGATTTCCAAGTCCTACGATGTCTCGGGGCTGAGAAGCCGGTCTTGGCCTTTCGCGTGAATCCAGACTACCCGGCCGAATCCTGCCTTAGGTCTTCCCGCGATGCACAGGAAGGTATGGAAAACGTATCGGTTGTAGTGAGGATTGTCGACCTTCTGGTGCTCCCGCGCGGGGCGGTCCTGAAACTAGGGACGGACGTCGAACTTCAGGTCACGGGGCTGCGCAATCCGTGTGCGCAGACCGACAAGTTCCAACCTGACCTTCTAGAAGCTGTCCTTGGCAGGGGCCGGACGGCGAGCGCGTCCGGAAGAGCGGTATCATGACGATCGTGCTCAAGGGCGGCGGCGCTCCCGGCGACGCCATTTCCATCGCATTTCCCATGCCACCATTGCTTCCCCTCGAAGTCCTCTAGCGAGCGTGTCTCTTCGAAGCATTTCCGGCGTCGACGTTCGAATGCAAAGCGCGAGATATCACAGATGATCCAATTCACGGGTGATACTCATTTTCGGCGACCCGCGCGTGCTGCTCCTCGACAAGCGTCCTTTCTTCAACATGATTGAACTCGACGTCGCGCTGATCGGAACTGGAATGAGCTCGTCGATCCTGACGACGAGACGTGGCACCGAGGAGACTTCATGATCGCCAGTTGACCAGCAGCGCGGGACCGATCCGCGTCTCCCCGACCGTCACTTGGTGGAAGGCAGGGATCAGTGGAGGGCTATCTTTGCACGCGTCCGGCTGGTGAACTGGTACACCATCATGATGCCCTGCTGGAGCAGTAGCTCGGCGGCGGCGAGGTCGCGCCGCCCGAGATCGCGCGACATGCCGCGGATAGTGTTCACGACGCACATGGAGTTTTCGACGAAACGGACGTCGCCCTCTCCCCCGGCTTCCTCGGCAGACGCCTCCAATGCATCGGCGACAGTCTCGAGAAGGGTGGAACGTTCGACAAGCGTCATTTCTTTCAGGGGCTTCGATGTGACGTGCATGCTGATCTCCTCGCGCGGGCGACAAACGCGGCGCGGCTGATGGTGAAGTCTGCTAGCGGTAGCGCATAGATGGCTATCCATCGCGTGCGAAGCAAGTCATGGCTACCGCGCGCGGCTCACCGCGGTCGTCGATGCACTTGGTTATGAAAACAGCTCGGCCAGCGTTTCGAGCGTGGGTCGCGGCTCGCCGGCGCAGTCAACTTCCAAAAAGGTTCTCATCCTGCCAGACCTCCGCGGCCCCGCCACGATCAAGGTCGAGCTGCGGATGTAGCCCGCGCCGCGGTTGCGGTCCGCTCCATGCGGCAAGGCATTTCTCGCAGATCCCGCAGCCATCATCGTCCATGAACGATTGGAAACGGCCGCAACAGAGGCAGGCCCCAGGGCCATCACCCACGCGCTGATCGCGTTCGGGTGGAAGGATTTCGACTTCGTGAGAAGCAAGGAGTTCTGTCTTAAGATCGTCGTCCATCTCGGGCCTCCAGATCGAGGTTATATTTGAGATAGTGAGCTTCCCGCGGCGGACAAGACGGCAACGCCACGGCGGCTTGGGATGCGTGCCAAATGTCGAGATCGGCTTGCCCGAACACCCCCGGACGCACTCGAAATGACGACGAGATACCTTTAGACGCTGGCGCGAGCCTGCACGGAGAGTTGGGAAGGGCATGGGAATGAGGCGCGCCGCACCGACCGGGGCGGAGAGCGACGTCGCCGTACTCCGCTCCTGGCGGAACCAGGTCGACGATGGCGCATTTTCCGGCAATGGCAGGACGATCAAGATTTCTTCGGATATCAGAGAAAGCCGTAACGCTTGCCGGGCATCGCCGCGCGCTTGCAGGAGCGGCGCTTTTGACGGCGTCTTGGTGCGTTTTCGGCATGGTCCTTCAGCTTCCTCAGGAGTGGTTCTTGCTGACGAACATGCTCGGAACCCTGATCACGCTATTTCTCCTGCTCCTGATGCAGCATTCTCAAAACCGAGACATGCGGGCGCTTCACACGAAGGCCGACGAACTCATTCGATCGACCGACAACGCCAAAAATCAAAGGATCGGTGCGGATCAACGGGAGACCGACGAAGTCGAGGAGATGGCAAGGGACCGCCAGATCGATGCTTGAGCATCGGCGCCTTGTTCGGCCCTGTCGCGGGCAACGCAGTCGACGCATTTCGGTCATGCTCGTCGGCCGCCAGCGTCATAATCAAGGGGATGGCCGCGCCCTGCCTCGGGGCTCGACCGCATTGCCAATCGGTAGGTGGCATCGATGATGCCACCTACCGATCAGCCAATCTCATGAATGATCCTCGCTCGGGGCGCTGACCTAGCGCGAAAAAGGCCCGCGCTTGGCGGGCCAAGTCGCCCACGACACACACGACGGGGTTGGAAAATGGTTGGCTAGCCCTGAGTGCCGGCTGAAGCCTTGTCGCGTTCAGGCAGGGCTCGCGCGACGCAGAAGTTCCTGCTGCGCCTCGACGCCGCTTCCTCCAAAAGTTTGGCGAAGTCTCCGAGTGTAACTCGGTCGGCACGAAGCACCTGGCGGATCAGCGGATCTTTCAAGACTTCGGACATCGTCAGGTCTTCCATAGCAGCTCCCTTTCTATTAGGGACTTCTACTGTAGAATTATAAAATTTAAATGTCGACAGCGTGGCTTCGCATGACGGACCTTCCGGCAAAGAAGATTCTAGTCGGACAACCAGTCGGGTAGCATGTCAGGGGTACCCCACTCTCGTGTGGCTGCAGATCCAGGAAAGGCATGGACTGTTGAGCGCGGCGATGGTTCCCGTCGCGGAGCGGCGGATTTTCGAACGGCGCGCCGGCGACGGGCGTAATTTCGATCGTCGAATGCCGGAAGCGTGTCACAGCTGCGTACATGACATGACAACTCCGCAAATCGCTACGGCATTGGCATTGGCAGTGGCAGAGGTCATCCGATAAGACCTTAGTCCGATTGAAGACGGGAAGGTGAAACCTAATTTCGATTCCGCTGGTGCTGTAAGTGAGAAGGAGAAGGGTTTTTCAACCCGTACCTGAGCATCCTTCTCCCGATCACAGGAGATCATTGGCTTCACGATATGATGACGCCGATGTTCGCGGATGGAGAAGACGATGAATGAGCGTAAAATCGCCGACCGTGACCAGGCGATGACATCGGAAGACCTTGCTCTTTGCGCGCAAGTCCTGGAGGCCGTGAAAGCGGAATTCCAGCTTAGTGACAATGACGAGGAAATGTCGAGAAGTGCCGCAATCATCATCGAACTTTACCGACAGGGTATCCGAAACTTCGATCAGCTAAAGATCTTAGTTTTCGCTGCAAGAGGGAAAATCTAGAAATCGGCGGAGCACGGCATCCGGACCGAGCATTTCTCTCAAGGCATTCATGAAGGATCTCATCTCGGTGGGGGGCCATGTCATGTCCGCCTATGATTTTGAACCCCGAAAAGGCGGTCCGAGCCCACGCCTGGATGCGACGAACCACGAGTCTTTGAGAAGGACGAATGCGTGCGGAGCGAGGTTCGGAATGCGGCCAAGACGTTATCGGAGGCGATAATCTCTGACCGGTGGGTAAGCAGATCGCCGCCGGCTCCGCTTTGACCGAGCCACGGCAGAAAGATCGCTCAAGTCAAACCACCAGGATAACTAGCGAGGACATAAATATTGCCAGGACGCGCAGGCCCCAGCCTGTCCGGAAGATCTTCGTTCCGTGCGAACCTTTCCGTTCCGCTATTCGCTCTTGCGCCTCGATCGGCTTTTCGTCACCTATTGGTGCAAGCCGGGCCCGGAGTCGTCGACCGGCCGGCGCGCATGACCTCCAATCCTCTGCCGTCCTGCGGCTGGTGGCGCAGGTGAGCCGACAAAGCCGTTCACCGCCCGGGGTTACATCCTGACCTTTGCATTGTCGCCCATGTCCGGCTTAGCGCTGCTCATCGCGGCAGCCGCCATCTTGATGTAAGAGACGATGGTCCCCGGACTATCCCAGAACTCGGCATAGGACGGCGTCACCTTCAGCACACGAATCGACGGATCCTCGGCGTTGTCCCACCAGGCTTTCGCTGGCGTAGCCCAGAGATCACGGATCCTTTCGCGGTCGCTCGAGACTTCCGCCTTTCCGGTTACCGATACATATTTCTGCCCCTTGCTGTCGGCAAAGGCGAGGCATACGTCCGGCTGCCGGGCGATTTCGTCGTCCTTGTGGCTGTCGACATCGGTCAGAAAATAGAAGCTGTTCTCAAGCCGCTCGACATAAGCTGACATCGGCCGGGCGCGAATATCGTCACCGGATTTCGTTACCAACATGCAAAAGCCGATCTTTTCGGCTAGGTCCCATACGCGCTCGCTGTCGTTTTCATCCTTGATCATCTCGATCTCCTTTTTCTGGCGTAAAGCACTTTCGGTTGGCGCATAAATGCCAAGCTGCGCGCCTCATCGACGCCCACACAGGTTCAGCCCAACAACACAGAAGCGCAGCAGGAGTTCCCGAACGCTGCGACCTGACTATCGATGATCTTGTTGAACTCGCTTCAAGGCGCGATCCCCCTCGTGCCGAAGCAAAGCGCCAGCCTGAAGATATCCGGACACGCCTGGCCACTGTCATGACAGCATTGCCTCTGGTCACCGCCTAGCCAGCCCAAACGATAATGCCGGCACAGGCCGGAAAGCCCGCGGCATTTCATGCCTATCTTTCGCTTTCGAACCAAAAAACGTCAGCCGCGTTACCGCCCAAAGGAGATCACAATGCGTCTGATCATAGAAAGCGACCATGGCCCGGTTTCGGGGGAGCATGCCGAGGAAAGCGAGCTCGACAGGGCGCATCAATTGGTCGACGAATTCCTCGTCTTCGTCAAGGAAAACGACGTCGGAAACGACATCATCGACGAGATCGAATTGCCAGTTCCCAAATCGCTCCTGGTGCCGGCCTTCTCAATGGTGATTGCGGCCGAACGGCGCCCCCCTATCAAGAGCCTCCTTATCAAGGCAGGCATGACGCTTGCACATTACCGGCCGGGTCTTGGACCCCGCATCCGGATACGGCCGGGCTTGCCGCGGTGGCGCCCCGAGCCGTCGATGTCGAGACGCCTTGCCCAACGCCTTGAGCGGACGCTGCTCGCCGTGGCCGAGGAACGGGTTCGGCTCGCCGAAACCTACCTGCGCGCCACCCAGCGCTCATTCAACTGACGATCCGCGCCACGCTGCGCTCCTTCCAGATCTCAGAAGCCGAACGATCGCAATGATGTTCGACGCTCGGCTAGAATGCTTCGGGGTGCAGTCCTGCACCGGCGGCACCTCGACCATCCCATGTCATGATCCTGGCGTACCACTTCCTCTCCGCGAATTGGCCTGCAGTGTACACGCCCGGGTGAAAGCGGGGCCTTTGGATGATGGCGCCGAATGCGGAAAACCTACCTGGACAAATATGTGCTACGACAGATCGGCGAGTATGGCCTGTCGATCATCATTTTCCCGGGTCGCGAATAGTCATTCTTCAAGGAGAGCTCAAGTGGCTTGGAAAACACGGAATATCGAATACGTGAACGGCTACAAGATTGTTGAAGTCGATGGACCCACGTTCAAAGTCTTCGATGGCGATCGGCAGATCGGTGATGATTTCCCCTACCCCGGCGAAGCGGCAGCTCACGCGAATTCTCTGCCAAGACTGAACCCTCCGCGAAGCTAGTCAGAGATCCCAAGACTCGAGTTTTTCAGTTCTCTCGACTGGGGCATTGAGCCTCAGCGCTTAAAAGGGATCGGAACCCTCGCGGCCGCCTCCAAATTGCTAGATATTCGATTCACAGATGGAATTCTGAGCAAGCTGCAAAGTCCCGGGAGCTGACGGTACAATCACTCTTTAATCTTGGACTTTGCTCTTTCAGCGCTCTGCTGTTCGGCGAAAAGCGACCATGCCGCGATAAACAAGGCGGCGATCAAGGGGCCAATGACGAAGCCATTGATGCCGAACAGGGAGATGCCACCGACTGTCGAGATCAGCACGACGTAGTCGGGAAGCCGCGTTCCCTTGCCGACTAACGGCGGGCGCAGCAGATTGTCGATCAGCCCGATAACGAATATGCCGATGAGGACCAGGATCGATGCTTTCAGCCAGGCCCCCGTGAGGAGTAGCCAGATGGCGGCTGGAACCCATACGAGCGCCGCGCCAATTGCGGGCAGCATCGACAGGAACGTCATTGTCACACCCCACAGCAAGGCGGCCTCAATCCCCAGAGCCCAGAATGCCACGCCGCCGATCGTTCCCTGGACGATCGCGATGATGATGTTTCCCTTGACGGTGGCGCGAACGACAGCGGAAAACTTGTCGAGAAACTGCCGCGTATAGTCATCGCTCAACGGAATTGCATGTCGGATCTTGCCCCTGAGGTCCCCGCTATCCCTGAACAGGAAGAAGAGCAGATACAGCATGATGCCGAAGCTGATGAAGAACTGCAGCGTATTTTGACCAAAACTGAGCAGACCGCCGCCGACCGACCGGCTTGCCTGCACGACGCCGGAGGAGATATTCGCGCGCAGTTCCGAAAATCCACCGAGTTTCAGTGACGTCAGCCAGTTGTCGATGAAGCCGGGCAAGGCATTCTGGATCCGGACCAGATAACCATTGAGATCGATTTCGTTGCTGCTGATCCGTTGATACAGGCTGGTTCCTTCCTGGATAAGAGAACCGAGAATGATCATTGCCGGCACGATAACGAGGCATATGCACATCAACACCGTCAGCAGAGCGGCAATGCTGCGACGGCCCCCTAACAAACGCTCCAGTCGCTTGTGAACGGGAAAGAAGATGATCGCGAGGATGACGGCCCAGAAGACAGCGGAGTAATAGGGGATAAGCAGCCAGATGAACGCGATCGTCACAGCCGCCAGAAGGACGTAAAAGCTCGTACGCTGAATGGACATGTCTGCCTTGTTCCCTGAACGGCCTCTTTTCCTACCAGCTATACAAAAGAATTGCACAAGATAGGTTCAACGGCGGAGCAACTCCCTAGTCCGCGGCAGGCTCCGCTTATTAGAAAGCGTGCCGGCCATTCCCTCTGCAGTGTTCTAGCATGGCGCGGGGCAACGAAATTGCCGCTGGATGTAAAGGTCCGAATTGCAACCATATGAAGATTTCTCACTAATATGAAAACTAAAAGTTGACATTGTGCTGCAACTTGCCCATATAGCGACTATCGATATTTGCTTGCTGAGCTTTGGTTACTGCGCGATTGGCACCGCGCCCTGAACGAACCTTCCTTTCAAAAATCGCTATCACCATCTGCAGCGCTCCGGTGCTGTGGCCCCTCAATTGCTATGAAAGGGTTCATCATGACCACTGGCACAGTTAAATGGTTTAATTCCACCAAGGGTTTCGGCTTCATTCAGCCTGACAATGGCGGCGCCGATGCGTTCGTCCATATCTCGGCCGTCGAGCGCGCCGGCATGCGCGAAATCGTAGAAGGTCAGAAGATCGGCTACGAGCTGGAGCGCGACAATAAGTCGGGCAAGATGTCCGCCTGCAATCTGCAGGCTGCCTAACTCATCCGGTATCTGCTTTTCGTTGACCACGGATGTACTGGCACTGTTGAGAGCTGATACCAATCAGGGTCAGGCGTATAGCCTGGCCTTTTTTATTGCCGCCAACCCGGCGGCCCTCATCCGGAAGTAGTTATGTCACAAACATATAGCAAGTCTCGCCAACAGGCTGAGACAGCCTTCAACCGCTCACAATCACAGTTTTTCGCACGCAACAACGCCGCCGAAGAGCTCGACTCCCTCGTTCGATCTCGGCAGGAAAAGACTGTACGCCTTCGCGAAGCCCGTCTTGCAAAGGAATTGCAGGATCGCGCAACAGCGACCGCATCCCTGCTAGCCAAACGAGCGAAAACGGCCTGACAACTCCGTCTGAATAGGCAAGGCAGGCTTAAGGTCCTGGATCGGCTCCACGTAGGTGGCCGATTGAATACGCGAGGTTTGGTCGACACGTGTTTGCAACGGAACCGGAGAGGCTCGTCCGTTCGTGTCAGTGCCAGCAGTAGCAGACCATCGAAGAGCCAAGGAAGCGTATCTGAGCTTTCACGCGCTGAAAGGCGGGGAATTCGATTATCGACATAAGCGAAGCGTTCGCTCGAAATTTAGGCTGCTCCGACCGGCTGACGGTCTGGTCCCTTCAAGAACTTGCCCGAAAGCGAACCTCGACCGACCTACATCGATCGATAGGAGCAGAGCGTTTTACACCCTGACCATCGAACTGGTCGATCGTTTGGCCTCCATCTTGGCGGCTCAGTTGCTCAAAAAATCCTGGCAATCTGGTCACCAAACTCGAGCGGCTGAGGATGTCACGGCAGGACGGGAATCGGGACGATGATCACCGCTGGCGAGCGAGACTACCCCTCCGGACATCTAAACGCGGCCGCATTTGAGCAGCCCGTCGTCAAACAGGGTGAGGTTTCAGCGAAACGAGCAATCGGTGGATTGCCGACCAATCGCGATCTGACAAGGCCGCGTTGCGGATTTCCGGCCCTCGCTCTGGCCGATCGCCCAGGACATTCACAGACTGCTGGCCGCCGCCTGTGCCAGCGCCCACATTCCTGCCGAACGCCGGTGTGCTGCAGGTCTTGGGCTTAAACAACAATGAGAGTTCAGAGGCGGTCTCCGCTCTGCTCGGCCAGGAGACGGTCGTCTTCAACACCGCGGCCCGTGCGCTCTATTCGGAGAAGTCCGGCCCTTGCCGAACAGCATGTGGCGCGCCCTCTCCACAGGTCGAGTTGGCAGCCTGCCCATGAAGCAGCGCTGAAATGCGATCGCTGTACCTCAGTCTTGGGTCAAATCACCAACTTCACCGAAGGCAGCCAGCAGTCTTGGCGAGCTCATATCACCCGTTTCGCTGTCGACCATCACGGAGTAGGCTCCAACACCGAGGGATCTGGCCGACATGGCAGAAGCGATCCTTTCCGCAGATGTCCCATTCGAAGCCTGTCGCATCTCTCCTGGGATCAAGCCAGCTCGATTGCGCTTGAAAGGAACCACAATGAATTTCTCGGCCAACGACATCGTTAATCCCTTATTGTCCATCTAGTTGATTGAGTTGATCGCTTCGATTTGATCGTCCAGTTCACGCACGCGTTCCAAATATCGTGGTCGAAGCGGATGATTCTCTGTCAGGCTTTCGAGTTTTGACAGCGCAAGCTGACGCTGGTCTCTGAGGAGCTTCAACCGACTCATTGGGGCCTCGACTTTGTTGCTGCCGAGCCATAGCCGAAAATCGGCCGGAACGCCAATGGTGTTCTTTGTATGTTCCGACCTGCTAGCTCGCGTGGGTTCTTTCGAAGCATGGTCCTGCTCGGTGAGGCAGGAACCGTCAAGCAACGCGGCTTGCGCGGGCGCGTCCATCTATGAGATTTCCCGGCACGTCCGACGCCTTCATCGTCACGCCATAAATCCCTCGCAATCCAAGCCGCTAGAGTCCGGGGCCTTTGTCCTGGACCATAAGGTTAAAGGCCCGGAATCACGTCGTGCTGCGGTGCCGAAATTCGAGAAGATACCGCCAGCCTGAAGCGTGGGACATAACGGTCGATTTTACAATCAGGTTTCGAGAACGCGCCTCTGTCGATCAATTTCGCGGTTCTATCCCGCCCGAGACGGTCCGATCACATGACGACCCCTTGCCGCCGTCGGTTTCTGAGCTCCGGGGTCGCAGATTCACTACTGGGCGGTGAAGAACGTCAGCAGGACCTTACCCTTATCGCCGAGCAAGCACACGAACCTGTCCGGCTTTCCCGTCTTTTCCTTCCGGGCAATGTAGGCCTCTCCAAGAATGACGGTTTTCACGGCCACATCCTCGACTTTGGTATCAGACTTGCTGATGGCGAGGCTCTCCATATCCATGACAAGATCAGTGATCTCCGGCGAGCGCTCCCGAAGAGCGAGAAGGCCTGTGTTCTTGCAGGCATTGACTGCGGGATCCTCAACTGCCTGGGCAGACGCGTTTTCCGCAAGAAGGACGACAAGGACGGCGGTAACGGCGAGTGTTGAATATTTCATAAATGCATCTTTCTGAAAAAAGCCCGCGACCGGCGCGGGCTTGGTGCGGGAATGTGTGTGCTCGAATGTGGCTATGCCCTGTCGACGACCTTTTTCACGGCATCCTTGGCGTCGCCCTTGGCGACCTGGGCCTTGCCCTTGGCTTCTTGCAGGGAACCCTTTGCCTGTTCCTCGTGATTATCAACGGCTTTACCGACGGCCTGCCGCGCCTTGCCGGCGACCTCGTTCGTCGTTCCCTTAATCTTGTCTGCTGTGCTTCCCATAACAGTCTCCTTCGTTTGACAGGAGCGAAAGCCCCGAAACCGTTATTCGTTCCACGCGTGAAAGCCCCAGGCGGTATATCTTCGCACGTCCAGAAGTTTTTGCCGCCGCATCCGATAGCGCCATCAGATAGACTGCCCGCTTCCAGTCGCTTGATGATGCGTGCAGCCGTTCAATGAAATGCTTGATATGGGAACGGAGCCTGCTATGTTCCCCTTCTGTTTCGGCATGGAACTCTCGATGAGCGCCGCCGATCCCATTGCGATCGCCGACGGCGCCATGAACGATATGAGCTCGACCCCAGTCCGAAAAATCATCCATGTTGACATGGATGCCTTTTATGCCTCGGTTGAGCAGCGCGATAATCCGGAACTGCGTGGCAAGCCGGTTGCCGTTGGCTATGCGGCGGTTCGCGGCGTTGTGGCGGCGGCAAGTTACGAGGCCCGAATTTACGGCGTTCACTCGGCCATGCCGTCGGTGACGGCGAGGCGCAAGTGTCCGGAGCTGATTTTCGTGCCGCCTCGCTTCGACGTTTATAAGTCCGTATCGCAGCAGATCCGTGAGATCTTTGCCGAATATACGTCTCTCATCGAGCCGCTCTCACTCGACGAAGCCTACCTCGATGTCACCGACAATCTCAAAGGCATGGAAATTGCGACCGAGATCGCGTCGGAGATCCGCTCAAAGATCAAGCAGCTCACCGGCCTCAATGCTTCTGCCGGGATTTCCTACAACAAGTTCCTCGCCAAGATGGCAAGCGACCTCAACAAGCCGAACGGCCAGGCCGTCATCACGCCGAAGAACGGTCCGGCCTTCGTCGAGCAACTCCCCGTCAAAAAATTCCACGGTGTCGGGCCGGCAACCGCTGAAAAGATGCATCGACTGGGAATCGAGACCGGCGCCGACCTCAAGCAGCAATCGCTCGAGCTTCTCACGGGGCATTTCGGGAAATCGGGACCGTATTTCTATGGGATCGCCCGTGGCATCGACAATCGCCAGGTAAAGCCTGACCGGGTGCGAAAATCCATCGGCGCGGAAGACACGTTTTCGCAGGACATCCATTCCTACGAACCTGCGCGCGAGGGGCTTCAGTCCCTGATCGAAAAGGTCTGGGGCTACTGCGAAGCCAATGAAATCGGGGCGAAGACCGTGACACTCAAGGTCAAATATGCCGACTTCACCCAGATCACGCGCAGCAAGACGGTTCCGGCAGCGCTGCCGGGGATTGCCGATCTTGAGGAGGTAGTCAGCCTGCTTCTCGCGCCAATCTTCCCGCCGAAAAAAGGGATCCGTCTGCTCGGCGTGTCGCTGTCTTCACTGGAACGGCGAGCAGCTCTCACGCAACCGCAGCTGCGGCTGGCGCTTTAGGCGGCGAGCCAGCTTCAAATCGCGCTCGCGGCGCGCAAAACAGCATCGCCTCGCGAATACGTTGAAGATGGCGCAACCGGGTGCTTCTGACTGCGGCCAGGTACCGAGTCAATCGACGCGATAAGATCTTGCACGACAGGGGGCCTCATCGCTGAAACTTCATCTTGCTCTCTTGGATCTGCAGCGGATAGTGCCGACGAAAGGCTGGCAAAATCCGCGCGGGAGGCATCCCAAGCGGCCGAGCAGCACGACGTGAAGCTCAAAGAACTTCATGATTGGTGGTAGGCGCATTTCGGGCGCTCGACATCAAATCGTCTATTTTAGAAATATCTCACATAATGACTTTCGTGCGATCTTCTCCCATGATACGATCATACTGCTTAATGACATCTCCAGCCTAATAAGACCCGCTTGTTTCCCCAAGCGGGTCTCTTCTTGTGGCGTCGCAGCACAGCGGACGTCGAAACAAACTCCAGCTTTCAATGTTAGGCAGATGGGTTGGTACGACAAGGCAGACCCCGCCGGTCCCCAGCAGGCATCGAGCGCTCCGCCTTTTGCATCCTCAACTACCCGTTTTGGCGGATTTCTTTTTGGAGACGATTTCATCAACATGATCCAGAACCCAGGCCAGCGGCGCAATGACGGTTGGCCCATGTCACGCGTTTTTCACGCGACAGTTTTTCCGCGGCATGCTTATTTTGCCTCGCCTTATGCATGTCGGGGACCGAGCGGGTGGGGCTCGCCTTTGTATCGAGTAACAGGCGGGCCCCAGCGCTCGAGCTGCCTTGGCCCGTTCGTCTGCCGCGAACGGCGAGCTTCTCAACATCAGCGAGAAAGACAAGCCTAGGCGGCTGTCGCGATCAAGATCTTCCCTTTTGCTTGATGGCGGGGAGTGCACTGGCGGCGCGTTGACAACCTAATATTCCGGATGCAGACCGATGGCTTCGCCCCCTTGCGCCTCGCAATCCATGACACAGGTAGCAACGGGAAGTTCCCAAGCCCAAGGCTTAGGTGGGCCGGTAGGAAAAAGTTATTGAGCCAGCTGTCACTCCGTCTTCGCCTATTATCACTGTCTATCATCATGCGCTTGGTGCTGCGATTGATCCCGGGTGACAACCAGCGTGCGTTGGTTGCGCATTCCGAATTGCTCTTCGCATTGCGGCTTGATGAGGATCACAGGTGACGATTGCGACAGCTCCCTACCTAGAGCAGAGGTTTAAGCAGGTCGCCGCACAGTCAAGAGACCCTAAATCGCCTTGCATGCCGCAGCCCAAGAGCCGGTCAATGATTGCAATTGCCTTCGTGCTGCCCGTGGGTTTCGCAAACTGTCGGAACTCGTGTCTCCGCAGCTCCATATAATCTCGCGCCTGATCCACCGCGCCCCACGCTCAGCTCCGACGGGGTGGCGAAGGGTCCGATCGACGCGATGGATCTGGCCTCTGCCACTGCCTTGGAAATTCCCCGGTTTGATCTAATTAGGACTTCCGAGCGTGCGGCACTTTCCTTGCCCGCAGCACCAGCCACCAAGAATGCGCGGGTTCAGTTCCGCACCGCCTTGCGAGAAACAGGGACATTGATGACAGCTGCGATGACAAAAATACAGATCGGTGAGGCAATTCAAGCAAACGGATTGGCCTGGACCGGCGAAGGTGTCACCATCCCCCACGGATCAGACGCGAAAATGTCCTACATGAGGGGGCAACAAAATTTCTTTGGCTGGTTCTTGAACGGAAAGCTTGTGGTAGACGGCAGGCAGTTCGACACTCTGTCGCAGGCAGCAAGTGCTCTGGCCCGGAATCGAAGAGGCAGAGCTCCAAATCTTAACGGATGGGCCTACTGGCATGTCCGCTTCCCTGGATCGGAAGACTGGATCCCGATGGCCGCGCTTAAAACGGCAGCCGAACAACAGCACGGCGATGAGTAGGCTGCGTTTTCACCGGTGCAGCTTGCACGGCTCTTCCCCCTTCACTTTAAACTCACGCCAGTAACGAGGGACGACTGCGTCGCGAGCAAGCTTTTTGAGCTTCGCGACAATGGCCAAATCGCATTTTTTTGGCACATACGGTGATCTTCGGGCGGGATCTGTCAATGGGCAGTCAATTCTGCTGGTTCCGCCGGAAGGCAGCATTGAAAAGCAGGCAGACGCTTTCAATTCCCGGATGACATGGCATTATCTGCCGATGGTCGCATTTTAGCCAGCGCGGAACCCCTGGGCAGCATTCGACTGCTTTCGATGTGGTCGCTGATTGGCGCCTTCTCCACCAGAGCATCTGGGTAGTGCTTCCGATCCACCAGGTTTCGACCGCCAAGGAGCCATCTGGTATGCTGATATCTTGTCACCCGGTACGAGAAGGCGGCGAAGTGCTTGACGAGCTCAAGGTAGATCGGCGTATTCGCATGATTTTCAGCGGAGCGGATGGCGCCGCCCAATTCGTCGCCACCGCATAATGGTTTGGCGTGGACAAGATGAACGAGATCGCCGCATCGGACAAATGGTCCCTTTCAGGTGAGCTGCACGGCGCGCCCCGAGCGCCTTGCAAGGAGAAGCAACGTGTCGAAGAAGAGCCGCGCACAAAGAGTTTCCTTATCGGGTGGATCGATATTCACCACCATCGCCGGGAGCGGCCCGCCGGTTCTATTGCTGCACGGTTTCCCCGAGACCCATCTAATGTGGCGCGACGTCGCTCCGCTGCTTGCCTGCGAGTTCACTGTCGTGTGTGCCGACCTGCGCGGATACGGCGCCAGCGCTTGTCCCCCGTCCGCCCCAGATCACCTGCCCTATTCCAAGCGAGCGATGGCGGCCGAGATGGTCGAAGTTATGGAAAAGTTCGGCTTTAGTGAGTTCATGATCGCCGGTCATGATCGCGGCGCCCGTGTCGCTTACCGCATGGCCCTCGATTATTCTGCGGCGATAAGAAAGCTTGCCGTGCTCGATATCGTGCCTACCTCGACCGTCTGGGATCGGGCTGACGACCGATTTGCCTTGGCGTTCTGGCCGTGGGTTTTGCTTGCGCAAGCCGAGCCTTTGCCGGAAAGACTGATCACTAGTGCACCGGAGGCCGTCATCGATGACGCGCTCGCCGGCTGGGGATCTTCCGCTGCCGCATTCCCAGCAGAGATCAGACAGGCCTATTGTGAGGCGCTCTGCAACGCAGACCATGTTCACGCGATTTGCGAGGAATATCGGGCTGCAGCAAGCATCGATCGCGAGCATGACATGCAAGACCATATCGCCGGACACAGGATTCGCTGTCCCCTCATCGCCCTTTGGAGTGGAACTGGCGCATTGGCCACTTGGTATGCTGACGAAGGCGGACCCTTGGCATTATGGCGACAAATGGCAGACAACGTCGTCGGTTATGCTTTGCCGGGCGGCCATTTCTTTCCTGAAGAGTATCCCACACAAACGGCGGAGGCGTTGGCCCGATTTTTCCACGGCGCAGCGTCTTCATCGGGTTGATTCTCGGGAGCGTGAAGCGGCTGATCAGACGCTCTTGCGGCAGATCATTGGCTCGTCTCTCACAGACTTTCGGGATGATCACTCCCACGTTGTCGTCCATCTCGAAGGCTCCAGGATCGAGGTCGCTTTTGAGATTGGAACGGCGTGGGGAGCAAGACTTCGGCCGGTTGGAGGTTGCGTTTTTTGGCCACCGGAGCGGAGACCAAAAAAACATTCAGCCCTTGTCGAGTAGGGGTCTCCTCGCACGTCTAGTTCAAGAGGGCGCGGAGAACCGTCAAACGCGCCCGCCAGCTTCCGACAATAAGCACGGGATGAACCGAGTGGCTGGGGACTGCGAGACGGTCGGAATGAATCCAGGGAGAAATCACATGGACATGGGCGACTTGAAACCCGCGAAAGAACTGGCCGCGAAACGCGTGAGCCGATTCACAAACGAAACTCCGGATTACGCCGAAGCAAGGATGGCCTTGTTGGCGGAGGAGATCGAAGTCCGGCGACATCTTACCAGGCTCGCGGAGCAACGCCGGCGCCTGCCTGCCGGCCCAGTCGTCCAGAAGAATTATCGCTTCAAGGACGAAAACGGCAACGATATAGGCCTTGCAGACCTGTTCGGTCGCCACGATACGCTTGTGACGTACTTCTGGATGTTCGGCCCGCAGCGCGAACGGCCCTGCCCCATGTGCACGAACTTCCTTGGCGGAGCGAACGGCAACGGTGCCGACGTCAAGCAACGGGTCGCGTTCAAGATCATTGGTCGCAGCCCGGTAGAGCGGCAACGTGCGTTCGCTCTCGAACGCGGATGGCGCGACCTTGATTTCGTTCAGATCGTCGGCGACGACTACGCCCTTGACCTGGGCTTGCTCAACGACGACGGATCTGAAAATCCGGCGTTCACGGTCTACCAGAAGGATGGGAAAGACGTCCGCGTCTTTTACAATGGCGAGATGCCTGCCGAAGCGGCTGACCCCGGCCAGGATCCAAGAGGGGCGGTCGACATCGCGCCGCTCTGGAACATTCTGGACATGACGCCTGCAGGCCGCGGTACGGACTGGTACCCGAAGCTTAATTACGAGGCTTGATCCGGCCAGTCTTCAGAAGCGCGGCTATGTGTGGGATTTCGGCATGTCGGCGTGCCGATGGACGAGCTTCCATTCGCCGTCTTCGCGTCGGAAGACCTCCGTCACGCGCAGCGACATTGGCACCAACTCGTCCTTGCCCTGTAAGTGAACCTCGGCGTGCTGCGTGCCGGTCCAGAACGCGAGGTCTCCGCTTTCCGAAGACTGAAGAACGTCGAAGTGTCCGATGCTTCCATCCTTGAAGGAGGCGGCGCCCTTCTCGTTCGCCGCGTTCACCTGGGCGGCGCCGGAGATACGGTCCCCGGACGGTGGAAAGAAGGTTGCCGGGTCATACGACGTCGAGATGGCGATCAGCGTTTCCGGGCTGCCGTTGATGTAGTCGAGGGAGACACTCTCGCGACGTTTGAGGAATTCGTCGAAGCTTTCGTCCAGAGCAGGCATGTCGTCCTCCGAGGATTGCCTGGGATGGAAACGCTCGGCTCCCGAACTTGTTCGCGGCATGGCCTAATGAACCAGCGAAGCTCTTCGGTTCTCGCGCTGGTAGATCATCGTGATCCCCTGCTCCAAAAGCAGTTCCGCCGCATGCAGATCTCTCGCCGACATGTCGTCGGCCATTCCGCGAATGGTGCGGGCCACGCACACGAGATTGGCGACGTCACGCGGGTCGCCATCGTCTTCAACTTCGGAAGCGCTCGCCTCCAACGCGTCGGCGACGGTATCGAGCAGGTTCGACCGCTCGACGACGTTCATTTCGGTCAGGGTCTTCGAAATGCCATGCATGATGCTTCTCCTGCGCGGTCGTAAGATCGCGGCGGCTCGTGTTCTGTTTGATCCAGGCAACGAGGGTGAAGTGGCGACTGTAGCGTATATTAGCAAGTCATGGCTGACGCGCGCGGCACGCATGGCGGATAATTCATCGCCAAGCGACGTATGGCACTACTCCGGAGTAGTTTCACCGCTTCTTTGAAGTTTCGAGAGCCCGATCTCGAGAAGCTGGTCCATCTCCCGACGCAAGTCTCCCTTGGTGGATCGATACCGCTCGATCGTCGGTGCGGATATGGCGAGAAGGTGCCTCAAGGCGTCGATGCGTTCATCGTCGACGGCGGCGACGCCAGCAACCCAGGCGGCCTCGAAGAGTTCGGGCGTGAGAGTGTCAGCGGCCATTTGATACCTCGTCCGCAAGGGGTCGTCGGTTGTCGGCGGAGTTCATGTTTCGCCATGAGATCCTCCGCCGTGCCCAGAGACTTTTAAACGCGCGAAATTTCAGATTGTTGCGCGCCGTTCCACTGGCGTCTGACCTTCCGTGAGTTTCTCGATGGACGAAAGCTTCACCGAACTCGTGGCCGAGCGATTCATCGAGGTGGATTGTCCGTTGCCTCATTCGGCCTGGCTCCAGACGTCTCGCGCTCGTCCTTCCCTTCTGCCTTGAAGGGAATCATGAGGCGGAGCGTCGCGAACGTCGCGATCGAAAGGACGACCGCGGTCTCGTAAGCTCCAAGGCCTACCGCCGCGCCGATCGCGCCCGTAGCCCACAGGCTTGCAGCCGTCGCCGTGCCGCGAATGCTCGCCTTTCCGACAAGGATCGCACCGCCTCCGATGAAGCCGACGCCGTTGATTATGCCTTCCACGATCCGGGCGGTCGCTTCGGCGCTCTCGTGGGTAACCGTCTCGGCGGCTTGAATGAAGCCGCATGCGGCGATCGCGACGAGAGGAAATGTCCTGAGGCCGGCGCTTCGTTCATTGCGTTCTCGGTCCCAGGCGATCGGAAGCGCCAGGACGTAGGCGACGACAAGGACGGCCAGGTTTCGGAGCAGATCCATATGCACACCGACATTTCCAAGCCAGTCCGTCATCCCAATCCCCCTGGTCACAGTCCCAATAGATGGGCGACCAGACGTCCTCGGCAAGATCGGTAAGCCGGGAGGAACTATTGGACCGCGTGGACATTCCGGTAAAGAGCGCGGACCGTATCAACCGGAAGCGACGGGGATGGCGAACGCAGCGGTTTTTCCGGTTTCCTGCTGCGGCCAACGAAACGGCAGTCGAGCACTCAACCCGTCCCGGCCTCGCGCACGTCAGGCTGAAGAAGGTGAAAACGACCATGATCAGCCGAGGTCCGGCGCCGCCCAAGACCGAAAAATGGCGTCGCCGGAGCAACGAACCGCGGAGCGCCGACCAGTTGCAAATCATCTCCTATCCTTGCGTGATGTCGTACGGCTTTGGATAGTAAGCCTCGTGGCGGGATGGCCGCAGATTAGCGCCGACGACGGCCATCACGAGCACGGCGACCGAAGTTGTGAGCAGAACGATTTTGATCAGACATCCTCCATTCCATCGATAGAACCAATGCGAAGCTCCCGGTTCCGACACCTGCGTCGCCGTGCCAGTTCCCCCATCCCAAAGAGGAACTTGGTGTTGCTACCGGAGTTCTTTCTCTTGAAGGAGAACCGCAATGACGACTAATTCGATCCCCAGTTCCGACAAGCTTCCTCCCAAGCCCTTGAACAAAGACACGCAGGACGACGAACTCCCCGAAACCAACGTAGACGACCGCCGCGCGCCGCCCGTCAACATGGGCAACAGCCGGACAGCCGGAGAGAACTTGACAGAGGCCGATCCGAAGACCGGACGCGCCGATGCCAAGGATCGCATTCCCGCTCCGCAGACGGCCAACCGGGAGTGAGACGATGACCGACCGCAACAGGTACGTGAACACGGACGAGCTCCAGGCGGACGACGAAATTTCGCCGAAGCCGGCAAGCGATGGCGACAAGCGCGATCGCCCGAGACAGAGCGGAAATGCTCGGATAAGCGATGTCGAGGACGACGCCCGCCTCCCGCCGCGACCGGCGACGTCCGAGTAGGAGGATTGTATGACGAAATTCACCGAAGGCCTCAACGCGCCTGAAGGACGCTTCGATCGCCCAGAGTGGTCTCGGCCTCCCAGAGGAGCGCAAGGACGACGCTCACGATTTGGCAAAGCAGCTCGCCCGGCAGAAGCTCGGTACCGCCTGATGCCGGGCACGTTCTCTTCCATCAACATATTCGCCTTCGATCTCGACGAGCGAGGCCGGCCGGTGCAAGCCTGGGAGACGGTCGTCGACGAGGCCGAGGCGAAAGCGTCTCGATCGCTGGCGGCGACTGCACTATCCTCGTAACGGTCGCTCTGTCCGACGTCATCGAGACGACAAATATCAGGAACTGGCAGGTTTCTAAGTCCGGGCCCGCGACCTGCCGATCGGAACCATCGCTCCGTATCACCCCGAGTGCAAGGTGCTCGATGCGATCGATCACCACGACGAGCTATCCAAGACCCGGCCTCGAAGGCCATCCCCGTCCGGATCGTATCGGGGCGCGATGACGCTTTCGGCTCTCCGAAAATCGAAGCCGTAGCAGAGTGAATTGGGCAGTATCCCATGGTGATGATTGAGGAGCGTGGGCGAAAGCCCTCGTAAGAAAAGGAAGCTTGGGTTGAACACTTATGTCGTCACCCTACTGATTTTTGGCGCCGTCGTCCTTCTGACGGTCTGGCTTCCCATGGCCTTGCGCAGACTGCCGCTGTCTCTTCCCATCTGCTGCGTCGCGATCGGCGTGCTGCTTGCTTGGTCGCCATTTACCCCTCTCCCCGCGATGAACCCGCTCGAGAACATCGCATGGGCTGAGCACCTCACAGAATTCGTGCTCATTGTGGCCCTCATGGGTGCAGGCCTCAAGATTGACCGGCCGCTGGGCCTGCTTCGGTGGGAGGCGACCTGGCGGCTTCTCGGCATCGCAATGCCGCTTTCGATTGCCGCGATCGCAATTCTGGGCTGGACCGTTCTTGGCCTTGGCGTGGCATCTTCGCTTCTGCTGGGCGCCGCCCTCGCCCCCACCGATCCCGTTCTCGCCTCCGATATACAGGTAGGGCCGCCCCAGACTGGCGAGGAGGATTCCATCCGCTTCTCGCTGACATCTGAGGCTGGCCTTAACGACGGCCTCAGCTTTCCCTTCGTGTTGGCCGCGATCGCCATTGCGGGTCAGGGAGCCAGCGGCGGGTTCGGATGGCTCCCGCACTGGTTCGCCTTCGACGTCATCTGGAAGCTCGCCGCCGGCGTCGCGATGGGATGGCTGGTCGGCAGGCTTCTCGGCTATCTGACCTTCCGGATGCCGGAGCGAGGCCGTATTGCCAGAACGGGCGACGGACTCGCGGCATTGGGCTTCACCTGCATCGCCTATGGCGCGACGGAACTCGTACACGGTTACGGGTTCGTTGCCGTCTTTGTCTCCGCTCTTACGCTTCGCAGCGTCGAGCGCAAAAGCGAATTCCATGGCGAGCTGCATGACTTCGGGGAGCAGATCGAGCGCTTGCTGATGATGGTGCTGCTGGTTTGCTTCGGATCGATCCTGGCGGAAGGCTCGCTTCTGTCCAACGCCGATTGGCGCATTGCGGCGGTCGCTGTTCTCGTGCTCGCCGTCGTCAGGCCGCTTGCCGCCTGGGCGAGCCTGGTCGGCTGCCGCCTGCCGCGGGCGGAGAAGGTGATCGTTTCGATCTTCGGCATAAGGGGCCTTGGTTCGATCTACTATCTCGCCTACGCGTCAGGCAAGGCGAAGTTCGACAACGTGGAGACAGTCTGGGCGACAGTGTTCCTCATCATTCTCTTGTCGGTCGTCATGCACGGCGCGACGGTGACCCCGGTCATGCGCTGGATCGATCGCCGTCGAGGCCTAGATCCGTTGAAGTCGACCGTGACCTCCAGCTAGTACAAGGAGCGAGGCAATGCCGCATGTCCAAACCGAGGACCTCGATATCAGTTTCATGGAGACAGGAGCGCGGCACGGAAAACCGGTTCTTCTTCTCCATGGATGGCCCGACGACGCCACGACCTGGACTGCGGTCACCGAGCGTATGAACGATCGCCATCTTAGGTTCGTCGTCCCGTATCTGCGCGGGTTTGGGCCGACAACCTTTCGCAACGACAACGCCTTAAGGACGGCGAATGGTGGCGTTCTCGCCATGGATGCGATCGCCTTGATGGACGGGCTCGGCATCGACCGGTTCTCGGTCGTCGGTCACGACTGGGGATCTCACATCGCCGAATGCCTGGCGATCGGCTGGCCCGACCGCGTCGAGCGGATTGTCCAGCTTTCGTCAATGCCTCGCATGGGCGGCCTTCGAACGCCGTCATTCCGGCAGTCGCAACTCTACTGGTACCAGTGGTTTATGGCGACGAAACGCGGCGCAGAGGCGATCGCCAAGGACCGAAAAGGATTTGCCCGCATCCAGTGGGAGAACTGGGCGCCCGACGGCTGGTTCGACGAGGCCACCTTCGAGGCGGTCGCGAAATCCTTCGAGAACCCAGATTGGTTGGCCGTCAGCCTGCACAGCTACCGCGTCCGCTGGGAAGAGGCCGAACCCGATCCGCGCAGCGTCTGGCTCGAGCACAAGGTAAAGGAGACGAAGACCTTGTCGCTGCCGGCGATCTTCATCCAGGGCAAGGAGGACGGAGTCACTCCTGCGGCGATGTCGGAAAACGTCCACGAGAAATTCACCGGTCCGTTCGAGCGCATCCTCCTCCAGAACGTCGGGCATTTCCCGCAGCGGGAGGATTCGGAAGCGGTGTCACGGGAGCTGGCGGTCTTTCTCAAGGGCTAGCCCCGCGCTCCTTATCGCTGCTCACGGAACTTTTCCTTCACGCGCTCATTCATCTGATGCACCTGGAGAGATCATATGTTCGCCCTTCTGACCGTCCTGACAGTCCTCATCGCATCCATGTTCGTAGGATTGGTCGCAACGACTTTGAGGGAGGTGCGACACGAGACCGTCGAACTGAAGGCGGCGACGTTCCGCAGGACCGGTCGCTAGGCGATGCTGAAAAGTCCCGCGCTTTCGGGCTCGCAGCGCTTCCATTTCAACGTCCGCAGGGGCGAGGAGCTTCTTCTGGATCGGGACGGAATAGTGCTGCCCGACGTCGGCGACGCGATCGCCGAGGCCCTCCTCTGCGCCCAGATGCAACGGACACCTTCGCACGTCAGTGGACCCGGCCGGAAACTCTTCGAGATCATGGACGACAGCGGCAAGCTTCTGGCGATCGTACCGATCGACTGAACAGCGCTACAGGAACGCCGAGATCCCCGCTGCGAGCGCCTCCGGGTTGTCCTCGGCAACATGATGGCCGCTATCAATGCCGAATCCGCTCCCGTCCGTCGCCCAGTTGCGCCATATAGGCACCGGATCGCCGTAGATCTTCTTGAGATCATCTTGCGTCGACCAAAGGCACAGCATCGGGCATGTCACCCTCCTGCCAACTTCACGGTCGGCGCTGTCCTGCTCGTGATCAATGCGAATACTAGCGCGGTCGTCCTCGATCATGCAATGAATTGGATCTGGACTATGGATCACGCCCAGCGGGTCGTCATATGCGGCTGTGCCCATACGATCGGGCGATAGCGTCGAATGCGACGCCTTCGGATTGGCGAGGATCGCCCGCTCCGGTTTCTCCGGCTGCGCGAAAAAAACCAATGATACCAATCCCTATTCGAGGCTCTGGCTCTTGTCGAAATACGGGACAACGGGCGAGCTTTTCGCAACTCTTCGAGACAACAGCAAAGTTTGGGTTCCCCATGAACGACTGGGACGTCTCGCCGCGTCATTCTTTCCCTTGTTCCTCAATTCGTCCGAGGAGGAGGACTATAAGAAATTGCTTGCGGACACGTTGAATGCCGGGCTGCGTGAGACCTTGCGCGCCCGGTCGCCACTGCGACGACGGCGTGTCCTAGCCTTCGCGCTGGTGGTCGATGCGCTCCGCCTTCGGAACGTAAGGTTCGAAAAGAAAAAGGGCCCCCGACCCATCGGGGAGCGCCCGAACCATCCCGGCGACGTTTGCGGCGCAGGCCGGAGAGTGGTTGATGCAAATGTCGACCGAGTCGGGGCGGCGAGACAGGCGCGGCATGAACGGAAGTGGAACACCGGTTCAAATGATCAATCTTTCTACACAGGATATCCACAGCCCGCCCACAACCTAACCGTCCGCACTATCTCGGCTTTTACCCGATCGCACGAACGTTCTTGTGCGGCCATACTGCAACTCGTCCTCCGAGTTTCATTCACTCGATATCGCGATGTCCCGATGCGGCGTATCGTGTCGAACTCCTTGAGCGCTAGGCGGCGGAACGCTCGGAGCCGGGAAGCGGCCGGCGGACCTCGAAGGTCGCTTCCCGAAGACGGCCTGGAGAAGCTGCGTCACTCAGGAGCTGTGGGCGAACCGCGTCCCCGGTTCGCCCGGCAACGGACTTTCGTCGCTCGCGGGATTTGGCGTCTCGTGCCTTCGACGGATGAATCCGTCTCGGTTTCGCTTTAGCTAGGAGAATTTCCCTTCATCTGCACCTCAAGTCTCGCCTGACGAAGCCTCTCGGTTTTCAGTGCGCGCAGCCGTCGTTCCTCCTCGAGCATCTGCATGGCAACTCGCGTCGTCTGCTCCCGAGCCTCTATCCGCGCCCGCTGCGAACTTGACTGTCGTTCTTTCGGTATCCGATCGTCCATCTCAATTACCCCACGCGTTTCGAAATCCCTCGACCTTGTGCACCTCGATGCGAACCGAACCCCGCGAGCATGGCAGTGACGTGTCGTGGACACTTCCCGGGGTCGAGATCGCGCCGGACGGGTGGGGCGCTCGACTGCCACTTCGTTGGCCACAGGAAGAAATCGGAAAAATCCCCGTGTTCGCCATCTCCGTCACGTCCGATTGACACGGCCACGATCTCGGGGTGGCAATGAGCGACGAGAGAAGTGGTTCCCTTCGCCAGAGGCTTGGTCTGTTAGCGGACGCTCACGCCAGTCTGCAAAACACCTTGCGAACGGCTGTTTCGGATAGGGATAGAGCAGCGGGACAATTGAGTGGCGACTCGATTCGCGGAGTATCGCATCGTGGCCGGAAAAACATTCCAACGGGATCGCCTTCCCCGATCAGAAACAAATGGTCTTGGGGAGACCGTCGAGGAGATGATCGCCATGATGATGTCGAGCCGTTGGCCCAAGGTGGCTAACGATACGACATTTCAATACGCTCTTGTCACGTGCGTTCGCGCGCGCTCCACGCAAGTCGGACATCACTAAAGCCAGAAACGCCTTTGAAAGCCTCGATTTCGTCAGGCCTGCCTCGATCGCCGCCTGTCGCGTAATCTCGAACAAGTGACGACCGACACCGGTCCTGGCCGCATTCGGGGAGACATGCGTGCCGCATGATGCCCCAGCCGATCGGGGTGCCGCAGGCATTCCCGTCGCTCGCACGGATCACCGACTGAAAGCCAGGTAGATTTCCTGTCGGCATCTTCTGCCAGTGAACAGCGCACACCTGATGGATGGCCCATATAATGGTGCTGGACGAACTCGACGTCCGCCCTAGCGGATCTCTTTCCGGCCGCAATGAGCTTTTGAAGCATCTGGCTCATCCGCGCGGCGTCTTCAGGGGATGCAGTCCGTATTCTCATTTCACTCCCGAACTCGTCGCATCCGGTTTGCCATCCGAAAACGTCAGACTTATTTCCGTTCCGCTGTCGACCACGATCCAAAGGGTTCGGACCATATCCGCTGCGGCGAGCAGGCCTTCCCGGATCTCATGGTGTGACGCTTTGCCGGCAGACAATGCCAGTGAGGTCAACCCTATGACCGCATCGTGCCCGGTGCCGACGACCGGTATCCCGGTGATACCCCTCAGATCGCGGATGGTGGCGATTGCCCGGAAGAGCAGGCCTTCGATTTCGCGACTGGTCAGAAGCTCCACCGCATTTGCCGCGCGCACAAGTTCAGAAACGAATGAAGGAACACTGCTCATGAGCATAAGGAAACTCATTCCGCTAACGAAAGCAATGTTCCAAATCCGCCGGGCGACGCTGTCGCGGGAGGCCAGCGCGGCCGTTTCCAGCTTCTCTTGCTTGTTGCTTGCCGCAGCGTCGGAACTTCAACTTCGCCAGGAGGTTTTGAAAATGTAATTTCTCCTGGCAACTAACGTAAAAGGAAGACCCGATGACCCTTGAAGGCAAGAAGATCGCCATCCTGATCGCACCGCGCGGAACCGAGGACCCGGAATTCAAGCAGCCCAAGGAGGCTGTGGAGGCTGCGGGTGCAACCGTTACCGTCATCGGCATCGAGGCTGGCGAAGCGAAGACAAACAATAGCGATCTCGATCCAGGCAGCACCTATATTGTCGACAAAGCTGTAAAGGACGTGTCCGCAACTGACTTCGACGGCCTCGTCATTCCCGGCGGAACCGTTGGAGCCGACAAGCTCAGAGCGAATCCGGAAATCGTGTCCTTCGTGGCCTCGTTCTTCGAGCAGGCAAAGCCCGTGGGAGTGATCTGCCATGGTCCATGGCTGTTGGTCGAGGCCGACGTCCTGAAGGGTCGGAAGGTCACCTCGTATGCCTCGATCCGCAGAGACATCGAGAATGCAGGCGGCATATGGGCGGATCGGGAAGTTGTTACCGATAAGGGGCTGGTCACCAGCCGCAAGCCAGGCGATCTCCCGGCCTTCTGCGCGAAGGTTATCGAGGAGTTCGCGGAAGGCCGGCATTCAGACCAGGCTCGCAGCGCCTGACAGCCGTTCAGTATATATTGTCAGCGGACGTCGGCTCACAAGAAGGGGTCCGAACAGATCGGACCCGAAGTCGTGATGGAAGCAGACATGCTCCGCAGCTAACAGGGTATGCCTCGTATGAACAGCTTCCCGACCGTCTCAGGAAAGTCCGGTACGTCTTCGCATCGCGAAGGGCAGCGACGCTGACCATGATACGAAGATGCTTCCCGCCATTGCCGCCGTTGGGTGTGGGCCCGAGGCGTTTAGACGCTACAAGTCGATGCCTGAGAGGCTCCGGGTTAGGCTCCCTTACTGCGAGAAAGGTTGCCGGTTTCCGTCTTCACGAAATAGTCGATCTCCGATTGCGGAAATCCCCGCCAGCTACTGGGATCCAGAGTTCGGTCCCGCCACGGCCCCAAGGACTTTATTCGTGGCTGCGGAACATTGATCCTTCATGGCCGTTCGCTGAGCAGACCAACGGATGGAGGAAACAATGGCAGGCATTTACAACGAAAGCGCTCCCGCCTTTTCGAGCGGCGCTGTGAAAAGCAATCTCACGGCCTTTTTCGATTCTCGCGCCGACGCGGAGTCGGCTGTCGAGCGCCTGAAGGAAGCTGGCGTCACTGATGCCCGGCTTATGCCGGGATACGAAGCCGATGGTGATAAAGCCAATGTCGGCAGCGCTGATCGAAGCGGTTTCTTCGGTGCGCTTGCGGACTGGTTTTTGCCGGACGAAGATCGCGATGTCTACGCCGAGGGGCTGCGCCGCGGCGGCTTCCTGGTGTCGGCATCCGTCGACGACGCAACCTACGACACAGCCCACGACATTCTGGATGATCACGGTGCGATCGACATGGACGAGCGCGCGGATCTCTGGAAGGCGGATGGCTGGACCGCCCGACAGGCGAACGTATCTTTCCCGGATTCGGGAAACCAGCAGCGCTCCATCGGCGACGCTGAACGCGAGCAGCAGGCTGACGCCTCCCGGGACGACGCCTTCGCCGTGGACCCGGCAGCAAATCCGGGCGTTGGATCCTACCGCCGGAGCAGCCGCGCGACATCGCCGCGGATCCGGTCCTACGATCTCGCAAGCGAATTACCCGAGGACCTTCGGGACGACGTCCTTCCAACCGAACACCAGCGCGACGTCTCCGACAGCGACATCGGGGCCGATCGCGAGATGAGGCAATCCCAGGAAATGGATGGCCTGAAGCAGGATCAAAGCTTCCCGCGCGGCCGTTGAGTGCTTGGAGGCACCGCATAAGCGTTGGTGAAGTCACGCGTGCTCACAAAATGGGCGCGCGTTCGAAAACAACCGCGTTGATCACGTCAAGGAAGAACTAGGCGACGTTTCGAAGAGCGGCCAGCGGCGTCTTCGGATTTCAAGGAGGAAGTGACATGGACAGGTCCGTAGATGCCGACTGCAGGAAGACCGCGTCCGACCAAGGCCACGTTTCGGCCGCTTCTATCAATTCGTGGGTAAGGGCGAGATTATGGTTGATCGCGCCCGCAATCGCGGTGCCGATGGTCATGGCAGCGGGGTCCGCAGATGTATTCTAGCGTGCCAGCACGAGCTGGCCGCTCCGACGGAACAAGCCGCTATGCCGTTGGACAGGAACCCGAAGGGACATGGCGAATATTGGACACGATGACCGGGTTGCCCGCTGCCACGAATGGAAGAGATTTAGTAGGCCTCCAAGAAATCGACGCCCTTGAGATAGCGGCGGAGTTGAACCGATGCGAAGAGAGCGGGTGTCCCAGTCCCTTGCTTTAGCCGATCACCGGCGGGCACATGCGGGCGGCGCCATGGACTGACTGCAATGGTCGACATTACCAACTCGCCCAGGAGCATGGTACCAGTCGTCAAGAGCGAGGCTTTGCAGAAAATCGCACACGAACACGGAAATGAAAAACTTGCGATCATGGCAGCCCAACTTACGCAGTTTCGGTAAAGCACCAAGGCGCCGTTCTGGTGCCCGCTAGATCGACCCACCAGCAGATCTAGGGCGGAACGATCAAGTTCGAATTTGGTTTAACCCACATTCTAGACGCGGAGGCCATCCATGTGGGCAATTCTGATCGGTGCCGCTCTCATAATCGGCGGACTTCTTATTCTCTTTTCGTCGGCACTTGGTCGAAGACCCAGTGATCCGCATCGAACGCCGCAAGGCGGCAACACGCTAGAGCCACGGCGCCAGGGTCTCAGGTACCTCGGAATATCCAAAAACTGGCCAGGCCTAGCCATTATCGCGCTCGGCGCAGCTCTATTGGCTGTGGGGGCGTATTCATGACGCTGGACAGGGATTGACCGTTTAAATACCTCCAAAACAGCTTCAAATAATACCTCATCCAGCGCATTCACGATGTGCTTTGCGAATTCCGCTCGCGTCGAGCAAGTCACCTAAAAAGCCCGCCGAAGCGGGCAAGGTTGGAGTGTATCCGCGGTGTACGCCTGAGCGCAGGCTGTTGAGGGAAGTGCGCTGATATAGCGGGTCCGGTATCTTGGGTGGTGAGCCGTCTTGTCGTGTCCGGCAGCAGGGTCGTATAAGGCGCCATGACGTCTGATTCAAAGATATTTGTCGGCCTGAGACCGACGCGAAAGAAACCGGCCGACCATCGCGAAACAAGTGGCCCAAAATGTCAATGGGACGGATGCGACAAACAAGGCACGCATCGCGCGCCCGTGGGAGCGGATGCTGAGGGGCTGTACCTGCTGTTTTGCCGTAGCCACGCGAAAGAGTATAGCGAAGGCTACAATTACGTGACGAAACTGTCGAACCCTGTCACGGCCCGCTATCAGCGCGAAGCGGCAAGTGGCAGCCGCCCTACCCGGGGCGTTAGAGTCAATCACGCTTCTGAAACGCCCCTCCCCTCCTCCATTCGCTCCGGGACCGCGAAGACGATCAATGCCCGAAAAAACGCGTCGCATGGCAGAGCGGCAAAAGCGGCCATTCAATCCCGCAAGCTTAAGGTGCTGGAAGCAAAAGCATTCGAAACGCTCGGTCTCTCACCGGACGCTACGCCGGATGAAATTAGAAGCCGTTACAAGCAGAAGCTCAAGATGCACCATCCCGACGCAAACAATGGAGACCGCGCGTCAGAGGAGGCGCTTCGTGCGACGATTGACGCTCATAAAATCCTGAAACTCAATGGCTTCTGTTAGGTGCGATATACACGCTTGGTGGCCGATGTGGAGACCATCCTAGCGGGTTGGCCCCTCGGGGCCGCAAGCTACTATCGACAGCGCCCGATTGGGCCAGTAGCCGTCAATCTTCGTAAGCGCGAATTTCGGTGCGCCTTTTGAGACGCAGCGCTCTGAGGCATGAGTGTCCACCAAAATAGGTGGACACCAAATCATGGATGAAGATGCTCCTAAACTGCAGGTGCGGCTTGTTGGTCGCGACGGCCGCCGTCGATATGACCCTGCCTCCCGAGATCAGCTTGTCGCAGCGTGTTTAGAGCCCGGCGTTTCGGTTTCGCGTCTAGCTCTGGAGCACGGCGTCAACGCCAATCTCGTTCGCAAGTGGGTGAAGAGAGCCAGAGAAGATCGTGCTTTGCCTGCGGTATCTACGTT
>NZ_JBFTPD010000036.1:0-70534 GCF_056398305.1 Rhizobium sp. 01T444 | reverse complement strand
GATCAGGACCGCCCGCCGTTACGGATCGCGCGTCGCCACGACCGAGGACTGGAACGGCCTGGACGCCGACATCATCCGCTGGAGGCTAAAAGACCGGAAATCGCACGCATCCTTCCGCCGCGAAGTCGCGCAACTGCGCGAAATGATCGAGCCCGGCGCAGCCGCAATGGCTGCTCGAAACGCGACCATCGAGGAACGGCAGACCCTCCTCTCTATGGCCAGATCGATGCAGGATTTGCCGTCCATCGCGGCAATCGAGCAGGATATAGCTTTTCACCTTGCCATCTTGCGGGCCAGTCACAACAGCCTGCTGCAGGGGATCGGGCGCTCGCTGGAAATCATGCTGCGGACGCTCTTTACCGCGGACCTTGCGCTCGACGAGCACGATTTGATCTACGATCCAAACCCGACGATCCATCTCGCGCTCGCCAATGCGATCCTTGGTGGCTTCGCCGAAGAGGCGCGGCATATTGCGATGGCGATGATCGCACGCGGCTCCGAGGGCGCCGATCGCCTGGAGCGTGCGAGCAAGAACGGAAGGATCTTATCTTTGGATCCCACCCTCGGATCATGAGGGAAGTCGCTCGGATTGCTCAAACCGTGGATCGACATCGCGACCACTCGCCCAGAATCTTCTAGATGGGATTTATAGTTTGGATTGAAGCGAGCGCCGGCGGATTGCGGCGGGCGCTCTCGGCGCCGCCATGATTGCTGCCCGCAAATGATGCTGCGCATGCATCTGCCTCCCGAGGGCAGGCAAGGACCGTCCCCGGAAAGGCAACCCCCGCGTCCTGCGAGGATTGCCTGATCATCAGACCAAGGAAACAAGCTTTAGCAAGAGAGAAGGCTCAGGCAGCCTTGGCGATATCGTCACTGTGGCGGATTTCGGTGCCCAGCACCTTCAGGCATTCGCGGATGAATGCCGCAAGTGCAGTCCATCCCTTCGCCGAGACCATGGTGCCATCGACATAGGCTTCCGTCGGCGACAGATCGATATAGGTACCCCCTGCAAGCGTGACTTCCGGCTCGCAAGCCCCCAAGGCACCCACCTTCTTGCCGCGAACCACGCCATCGACGGCAATCAGAATCTGGACGCCGTGGCAAATCGTAAAGATCGGCTTCTGCTTCTCGTGGAAATGACGCACGATTGCCTGGACGCGTTTGTCGGTCCGGATGTATTCGGGGCCGCGACCGCCTGCGCAATAGACTGCATGATACTGGTCGAGCTGCGCCTCGGCCTCCGAGAAGGTCTTGTTGATCGTGAAGAAGTGCCCGAGCTTCTCCGTATAGGTCTGATCGCCTTCGAAATCGTGGAGCGAGGTCTTGATCAGGTCGCCAGCCTTCTTGTCGGGGCAGATCACGTGGACCGTATGGCCGACCGCCTCCATCGCCTGCTGATAGACGTAGATTTCATATTCCTCGGTGAACTCACCGGTCAGCATCAGTATCTTCTTACCAGGCATGATTTGCTCCTCTTCTTCATGCAATGGGGCGGCGGCTGCGGCCGCCCCGGTTTCAGGTATTGTCAGAACGGAGAGTCGGGGAAGTAATATTCCTTGGCGTTCTCCTGCGTGATCAGCGGCGCATCCAGCTTGACAGTGCCTCGCACCGGCGCCTGGCCGACAATATTGGCAACGGTCATGTAGATGGCGGTCTTAATCATCGATGGCGGATAGGGTGTTTCGACCGGCGTCATCTGATCGCCGTCGATGACCTTTTTGACGATGTCCTTCATACCATTGCCGCCGAGGGCGAGCTTGATGTCCTTGCGGCCCGATTCCTTGACGGCCTCGAGCACGCCAAGAAGCATATCATCGTCATTTGCCCAGACAGCGTCGATCTGCGGGTATTTTGCGAGATAGTCCTGCATCAGCTTGAAGGCGTCGTCACTGTTCCAGTTCGCGTACTGGATGTCCAGAACCTTGAAATCGGTTCCCTTGATGGCGTCCTGGAAGCCCTGTATGCGTTCATCGTCGATGACGGTCGGAATGCCGCGCAAAACGACGAGGTTGCCTTTGCCGCCCAGCTTGTCGATCATGAACTTCGCCGTATTGCGGCCGACCGCGATGTTGTCGCCGGCAAGATAGAGGTCCTGGATGGACTGATCGTTCAGGCCACGGTCCACGACGGTGATGAAGGTGCCTGCATCCTTGACCGCCTTGACCGGCGTCGTCAGTTCTTCCGACGAATAGGGCAGGATGACCAGCGCATCGAGCTTGCGTCCTGCGGAGAGATCTTCAAGCGCGCTCACCTGCGCCGTTGCCGAGGGCGAGGTCTTCACGACGACCTCGACATTCGGAAAGGCGGCATTGATTTCCTTGGCGGCGGCCTGCGCGTGATAGACGATGCCCGCCGTCCAGCCATGGTCGGCTGCCGGGATCGACACTGCGACGACCTTTTTGTCTGCCGAAAGGGCCTGGCTGGCAAGCAGCACCGTACTGACGGCCAAGGCCGCAATCCATTTACTAGACATTCATTCCTCCCAGAATCGGACCACAAACATCAATCCGCGCGGTCCGGACGCGGTTACTTCGAGAACCTCTGTATGAGCATGGCGATGATGATGATGACGCCCTGAACGCCGGCGACGAGATATTCGGACACAAAATCCGAGAGCACCATGAGGTTGGCAATGAGTTCGAGGATGACCGCTCCGGCGACCGTGCCCCAGACATGGCCCTTGCCACCCCGCAGGGCGGTTCCGCCGATGACGACCGCAGTGATGACCTGCAATTCCCACAGCACGCCAGTGGTCGGCGTTGCCGCACCCAGGCGCGGCACGTAGCAGATCGCGGCGATCGCAACGCAAGCGCCCTGGATCGCATAGGCGATCGTGCGCGTCTTGATGATAGAAATGCCTGAATAGCGAGCAACGTCCTCGTTCGCACCAACGGCGGCGCATTTCCGGCCATATTTCATCTTGTAGAGGATGAAGGATGCGATGGCGGCGACGGCAATCGAGATGAGGATCGGAAAAGGAATACCGCCGAGGGTCCCGAAATAGACGGGCCGATAGGCGTCACGGAGACTGCGATCGATCGGGATCGTTCCGCCGTCTGACATATAGGTGATGAGGGCCCGGAAGATCCCCATAGTGCCGAGCGTTGCGATGAAGGGCTCGATCTTTCCGACCGTAACGATGACCCCGTTCATCAGCCCGCAGATGAGCCCGACGACGAGCGCGACCGCCATGCCCGCGGGAATTGCCAGGACACCCCAGTCGGGAGCCATCCTATTCATGAACATGATGGTTATGCCGGTGATGAATGCGGCCATCGAACCGACGGACAGATCCAGTCCGCCGGAYGAGATAACGAAGGTGGCACCGACTGCGATGATGGCAATGAAAGCGCTTCGCGTGATCACATTGCCGAGATTGGTCGCAGAGAGAAAATCCGAGTTGATCGAAAAACCGATCACCAGCAGCGCCAGAAGCGCAAGGAAAGGACCGACATCCGACCAGCCGATGTTCCATTCCCGTTCCGGCCGAACCGGCGTCGAACCCGTAATCACAGTCATTGCCTTCCTCCCTGCTTCGCCACAAGCGTCGTTTCGCTGGTGGCAAGAAGCGCAATCTCATGTTCCGTCATTCTGTCGCTCGTCACCTCTCCTGTGATGCGCCCCTCCCGCATCACAAGAATCCTGTCGCAGATCCCGATCAGTTCCTGCATTTCGGACGAGATGACGATGCAAGTCCTGCCCTCTGCGACGAGGCGCTCGATGAAGGCATAGATCTGGGCCTTATTGGCGATGTCGATCCCGCGCGTCGGCTCGTCGATGACCACGACCGATGGGTCGGTGAGAAGCACCTTGGCAAGCAGAAGCTTCTGCTGGTTGCCGCCGGAAAGCTGGCCCGCCTTGAGCGCGTAACTTTTCAGGCGGATGTCGTAGGCGCTGACGGCCTCGACAAGCGCGCCCCGCTCGCGGCGGCGGTGCATCAGAAGGCCGGGATGAAACCTGCTGAGGGCGGACAGCGTGAGGTTCGGCGCGAGCCGCTCTTGCAGCAGCAGCCCCTTACCCTTGCGGTCTTCAGTCAGGTAACCGATGCCGGCATCCATCGCCGCCCGGGGGCGCCTGATGTCGATCGCCTTGCCCTGCAATTTTACGGTTCCCGTGGCGGGACGCAGGCCCATGATGCCCTCGAACACTTCGGTGCGGCCAGCACCGATCATGCCAGCAAATCCGAGGACTTCGCCTTTGTGGGCGGTAAACGAGATGTCGCTTGCAAAGCCAGGAACGCTAAGGTCCCGGACTTCAAGCATCGCCTGTAAAGCCGGCTTTACGGTCTTCTCAGGATAAAGTGCGGCGAGATCGCGCCCGACCATCAGCCGCGCCATGTCCATCTGCGTCAGGCTATGGCCGGGATATGTGCCGACCATCTTGCCGTCTCTGAGCACCGTCACCTTGTCGGCAAGCCGCTGGACCTCATCCAGGCGGTGGCTGATGTAGAGCACCGCCGCACCCTGTTCCTTCAGCTGCAGGATGATTGCGAGCAGCCGCTCGACCTCCTCACCCGTCAGGACTGCGGTGGGCTCATCGAAAATGACAAGCTTGTAGTCGTCGAGAAGTGCGCGCGCGATCTGCACGAGCTGGCGATCTGCAAGCGAGATGTCGCGCACCAGAGCATTCGGCGACACGTGGCAGCCGAGGTCGTGAAGCTTTTCGACGGCCAGACGCCGCATCGTCCGATCATCGACCAAGCCATGGCGCATCAGTTCCCGGCCGAGGAAAAGATTTTCGGCAACGGTCAGGGCATCGGCAAGTAGGATCTCCTGGTGCACCAGAACGATACCCGCCTCCTGGGCCTGCTCCGGCTTCGAGAAACCGACCTTGCGGCTGCCCATCGACAGCGTTCCGGCAGTGGGTTCGGCATAACCGGAGAGGAGCCGCATGAATGTCGACTTGCCGGCGCCATTCTCGCCGATGATGGCATGGATCTCACCGGGGAAGATATCGAGCGTGACCTCCGAGAGTACGGTGACGGATCCGTATTGCTTCGACATGCCCTCTGCACGAAGGACCGGACGAGAGGCGAGGTCTTCTGTCTCGGCCACCACGCTCCTCCCTCTCCTCTCGATGGTCATGACGTTCGACATTACCCGCCCCTTAATCGAAGGCCGGCACGAGCCGGTCCCGCGAATGTTCGAGATGGGTTCTCATTGCCTTTTCGGCGGCCGACTGGTCGCCTGCAGCGAAGGCGGCGAGAAGTGCCTCGTGCTCGTCCAAGGCCTCTTCGGTGACGCGGGAATGGAACATCAGTCGAAAGATGTGAAAATGCGTGTGCTGGTGGCTAAGGGTTTGGCGAATGAGCTCGTTGCCGGCAAATTCCATGATCCTGTCATGGAAAAGGGCGTCTTGCCGCGCGAAGGTCGAATAGCGTAGCCGTTCATCGCCTCCTTCCCGGCGCCCCATGACACCGGCCGCCTCCCGCAGGATGGCAAGCTTCTCATCGTCCATCGCCCTTGCTGCCCTTACCGCACCATCAGGTTCGAGAAGCAGCCGCAGATGGTAAAGCTCGTCGAAGCGCCGATGGGTGATCTGCGGGGCAGCGCTGTAACCGATGAGATGCGTCTTGACGACAAGCCCCTCTCCCTCGAGGCGGCCGAGCGCTTCGCGGATCGGGGTCTGGGAGACGTTGAACTCCTTGACGAGATTATCGACGGTGATGCGCGCACCTGGAGCGATCTTCAAGGACATTAACTGCGCAAAAATCACCTCGTAGACGCTGTCCGCGAGACTGTTGCTGCGCTGGATGAAACCACTCGGATCAGGCGTGGCATTGAGCATCATCGTATTCCGGCCCTGTATTTCTTTTGCCTCTTGACAGGAACAATCGCTAACACGATGCTCGGCGATATGCAATCCCATATCCTATAGGATTTTATATCGGAGGTTTCATGAGGGTCATTTGGGTGGGTGCGACAGAAATCGCGCGCCAATTTTGCGACACTTCCTCACGGTCTTTCTTCATCCCACAACTGGTGAAAGGACCAGCACAATGACCCTCTTCGCCGCCATCAGGCTTCCGAAAGAAATCCTGTTCGGCAAAGGCCAACGTTTTGCGCTGCCGGCAGTCGCCACCAGGCTTGGTCGAAGGGCACTGATCTGCACGGATGAGCGCCTCGCAGGAACGTCCACATTCGCCGAACTCGTCGCCGCGCTGAACGCAGCATCGATCGAGACATTGGTCTACGACCGGGTCTTGCCGGATGTCCCGCGCGACACTGTTGCCTCATGCGTTGAAGAGGCTCGAAGCTTCGCGCCCGACATGGTGATCGGGATAGGCGGAGGGAGTTGCCTCGACATGGCAAAATGCGCCGCCCTTCTGCTGAGCCACGGCGGAAGTCTCGCCGACTATTACGGTGAGTTCAAGGTTCCCGGTCCGACAATCCCGATCATCGCCATCCCGACTACGGCGGGGACCGGCTCCGAGGTGACGCCGGTTGCCGTCATCTCCGACCCGGACCGGACGTTGAAGGTCGGCATATCGAGCCCATATCTCATCGCCGCAGCGGCCATCTGCGATCCTGACCTGACGATGTCCTGCCCGCCGGGCCTGACCGCTGTCGCAGGCGCAGACGCACTGACCCATGCAATCGAGGCATTCACGGCCGCTCGACGCGGCACCGACCCGTCGCTGCCACAGAATCACGTCTTCATTGGTAAGAGTTTACTTACTGATCATTTCGCGCTTCTCGCCATCAAACTCTTGGGACGCAGCTTGGAGGCGGCTTGCAAGGAGGGATCGAACGAAGATGCGCGCGCTGACGTCATGATGGGTGCGTTGGCTGCCGGCTGTGCATTCGGCACGGCCGGCACGGCAGCAGCGCACGCCATCCAGTATCCCGCAGGCGCATTGACCCATACGGCCCATGGGCTCGGCGTCGCAACGATGATGCCCTATGTCATGAACTACAACCGCTCCGCCTCGATGACCGAAATGGCTGAGATCGGGCAAGCGCTGGGTCTGGATCCAACCGGCAAGACGAAGCAGGAGATGGCAGACGCAGCCATTGAGGAGATCCGCAGGCTCTTTCAGGCCATCGGCATCACGCCGACGCTCGCCGATCTCGGGCTTTCCGCCGACAAGCTCGACTGGACCGCCGAACAGGCGCTCAGCATCGACAGATTGATCAAGAACAACCCGCGCCCCTTCGACATCGACGCCATGAAACGTCTCGTTCGTGCCGCCTATGACGGCGATCTTGCCGCCTCCGCCCTTTAGAAATTCGAGGAACAAAATGACCATTGCCCAGCAAGTGCCACAGGCCGACAGCCACCTGCCAGACATCGAGGCTGCGGCCCGCGGCCTCTATATTGATGGGAGCTGGCGGCAGCCGAAAAGCGGGCGCAAGATCGATGTGATCGACCCCTCGACCGGGGCGCTTCTTGCGGCAGTGGCGGACGCGACCGTCGAGGATGCACGGGCAAGCGTCGAGGCCGCGGCCCAGGCTGCGCCGGCCTGGCGATCGACACCACCGCGCAAGCGCTCGGAGATTTTGCGACGCTGTTTCGAGCTGATGATCGAGCGTTCCGAAATGCTTGCTGCCTTGATCTCACTCGAGAACGGCAAGGCGCTGCGCGACGCCCGCGGCGAGGTCGCCTATGCCGCCGAGTTCTTTCGCTGGAACGCCGAAGAGGCCGTCCGCATAACGGGAGAATTCGGCGTCGCTCCGTCGGGTGCCAACCGGATCATTGTCGACTACCAGCCGATCGGCATCTGCCTGCTGATCACCCCTTGGAACTTCCCGGCTGCGATGGCTACGCGAAAGATCGCCCCGGCCCTCGCCGCTGGCTGTACCGTAATCCTGAAGCCAGCAAGCGAGACGCCACTGACGGCCTACGCGCTGGCCTCGATCTATGAAGAGGCCGGCGTACCACCAGGCGTCGTCAACGTTCTGACGACAAGCGCCCCTGCTCCATTCAGTGCCGCCATTTTGACGGATCCACGCGTTAGAAAACTTTCGTTTACGGGCTCGACAGGTGTCGGTCGCCTGCTTCTCGCAGAAGCGGCCAAGCATGTCGTCTCATGTTCCATGGAGCTCGGCGGCAACGCTCCGTTCATCGTTTTTGATGACGCCGATCTGGAGGCAGCGCTCGACGGCGCGATGGTCGCCAAGATGCGCAATGCCGGCGAGGCCTGCACCGCCGCAAACCGCCTCTACGTCCAGTCAGGAATCTACGCGGCCTTCGCTGAAGGGTTGACCAAAAGAATGGCAGCTCTCACCGTTGGTCCGGGCGTCGACGCCCTGACAGAATGCGGGCCGATGATCACGCCAAAGGCTGTGGGGAAGATTGATCGCCTGGTCGGCGACGCAAAGGAAAAGGGCGCGCGGGCCATGTGTGGTGGCGAGGTCTCTGCTGGGCCGGGTTATTTTTACCCGCCGACAGTTCTTGTCGACATGCCTGATGGCGTCGAGATGGCGCATGAGGAAATCTTCGGACCGGTTGCGCCTCTTTACAGGTTCGAGACCGAGGACGAGGTGATAGGACGTGCCAACGACACCGAATACGGCCTTGCCGCTTACGTCTTCACGCGCGACATCGCGCGGGGGCTGCGCGTTTCCTCCGCTTTGGAAGCGGGTATGATCGCGCTCAACCGGGGTCTGGTTTCCGATCCGGCGGCGCCCTTTGGCGGCGTCAAGCAGAGTGGTCTCGGCCGTGAGGGCGGGCAGCATCACGGCATCGCCGAATTCATGGAAGCCAAATATATCGCAACGAGCTTCTGACACGCCAGGGGGGAAATCTTTGGAGACCGATCCGTTCCGCATACGGGGACACGTGCCGGAATTCGACGCCATCGTGTCGGAGATCAAGGCAAGGAGTGCTTCAACCCGCGCAAGGCTACGCATGAAGGAAATCTCCTACGGAGACGATGCAAGCGAAACCCTGGACATCTTCTACCCGGAAGGTACGCGTGACGGGCTGCCGGTGCACATGTTCATCCACGGCGGCTACTGGCGGATGTTTTCCAAGCGCGACTACTCCTATGTCGCCGACACCATTACCGGCGCAGGGGCAATCGCCGTCATTGTTGATTACGCCCTGATGCCGCATGTCCGGATGGAGGTACTCGTCGACCAGGTTCGGCGGGCCAAGCAATGGGTGCTCAAACATATCGCGAGCCACCGCGGCGACGTATCGCGCTTTACGGTCAGCGGACATTCCGCCGGTGCGCATCTTGCGAGCTTCCTGTTTCATCGACAGGAGGCTTTCTCGGGCGTGTCGGCGGCTCTCCTGCTTGGCGGTCTTTACGACTTGAAGCCCCTGCAGTCATCGTTTCTGCGTTCAGAGATAGCCATCACCGATAGAGAGGTTGCCGACTTTTCGCCGATGCTGCATTCCTATGACGAGGGCTGTCATGCCACTATCGCGATCGGCGCTGAAGAAACGCCGCCGTTTCATCAGCAGGCGGACGCCTTCTCATTGCGCTTGCGACAGCAAGGACTGTCGGTCACCCGCGAAAGGCTCGAAGGCTTAAACCATATGAGTAGCGTTCGCGATCTTGGTCTGCCGGAAACGGCTATCGGCCGAATCCTCGGCAAGACGATTGCATATGCCCGGTGATGTCCAAGGACTAATCTTGATCAGGATCAGGTGGTTTCGGTCAAGAGCGCCTTTGACGCCTAGCGTTTTGACCGATCCAACCACACCAAAAGCCTTGTATTGTGCCGATCCTGCGGGAGCTAACACCAGTCTGCGGCCAGCGGCCTGGCGCAACTGAAAATCGGCCTTCTCGCTTGGTGCTTCCGATTGGCCCGGGCAAACGTCCCCGAGATAATTCTCTTGCGCCTGCCGTGTCGGCTGATAAAAGCCGGCCTGCCAACCGAAAACAGCGACTGAATGACAGAACACGCCATTACCTGGAGCATTGCCGGCTTGACCGCCATGGGTGTGGTCGTTCGTCCATTCCGATGGCCGGAAGCGGTGTGGGCCATATTTGGCGCCTTGTTGCTCTTCGCCTTTCGCCTGATTGGACCACACGATGTCATCGCGGGGATCTCGAAAGGCGGCGACGTATATCTCTTTCTGATCGGGATGATGCTTTTATCGGAACTCGCTCGTCGGGAAGGCCTGTTCGACTGGATTGCAGCGATCGCCACAGCGCACTCCAGCGGCTCCCCCAGACGCCTGTTCCTACTTGTCTATGTGGTTGGCGTTATCGTGACGGTCTTTCTCTCAAATGATGCGACGGCCGTTGTTCTCACCCCAGCCGTCTTCGCTGCCTGCCGGGCTGCCCGGGTTCGGGACCCAATGCCCTACCTCCTGACTTGCGCCTTCATCGCCAATGCGGCGAGCTTTGTCCTCCCCATCTCCAATCCCGCCAATCTGGTAATCTTTGCTGGCGGCGAGATGCCGCCCCTGGCGCGCTGGATGTCGACTTTCATGCTTCCGTCGATCGTTTCGATCGTGGTTACATTTGGCTGCCTTTACTGGACCCAGCGCCGGGCTCTTGCTTCGGACAGCGTTGCCGAAAATGTGGCCAGGCCGATCCTTTCGGCGAGCGCTCGGCTGGCCGGGTGGGGAATTGTCCTGACGGCCATCATTCTTATCGCCGCATCGGCGATGCATATTGATTTGGGTATGCCGACCTTTCTCGCCGGCACGATTACCTCGGTGCTCGTCCTGGCGCTGACCCGGCAAAGTCCAATCGAGACCTTCAAGGGCGTCAGTTGGAGCGTCCTGCCTCTGGTCGCTGGCTTGTTCGTCGTCGTGGAAGCCCTGGATCGCACCGGCCTGACGACCATGCTCTCAGACCAACTGGCCCTGCTCGCTGCAACATCGGAAACACAGGCGGCCGGCATTGCAGGCGTGCTTGTTGCGATTATCTGCAACCTTGTTAACAATCTTCCAGCAGGCCTGGTTGCGGGAAGCGCGGTGCAGGCGGCGCATGTCTCAGACAAGATCGCCGGAGCGGTGCTGATCGCAGTCGATCTCGGCCCCAATCTTTCCGTCACCGGATCCTTGGCGACAATATTGTGGTTGTCTGTCCTTCGCCGCGAGGGACTGCACGTCAGCGCGTGGCAGTTTCTGAAGCTCGGAACTGTCGTCATGTTTCCGGCACTGATTTTGTCTTTGCTGTCGCTCGTTCTTTTCTGAAACTTTCAACGGGCAACGTCTCGCGAAGAAGGCGTAATAATCCAAACTGTCCGTCAATGATGACATTCGCCTCCATGCTGCGACGCGACAGGAGGCCAATCTACGTCTGCACTATAGCCTCAGCTGCGTCTCTGCATCGAAGAGACTGACACTCGATGGGTCCACAGCAAAGGCAACAGGCTCTCCCCTTCTCCCGGCAAAACGTGGTTCCACCCGGGCGATAACGGTTTGACGGCCGATGACAGTCGTCAGGATCGTATCTGGTCCCGTCGGCTCGACCACATCGATGACGCCATTGAAGGGGCCATGTCCCTGCACAACCTTGAACTCCTCCGGACGAACACCGAGAATCAGGTCCCGCTCGGTCAATTCACCGTTGCCGGATCCAAGTTCCAGCGCTACGCCTTCCGCCCTGAACTGCCAGCCACCCTCGCTTCCGACCACGCGCCCGTGGAGGAAATTCATGGCCGGTGAGCCAATGAAACCGGCGACGAACATGTTGGCGGGGCGCTCGTAGACGGTTCGCGGATCGGCCAGCTGCTGAAGGTGGCCGCCTTTCATGACCGCCACTTTGGTGGCGAGTGTCATGGCTTCGATCTGGTCGTGCGTCACGTAGACGATACTGGTCCCGAGACGCTCGTGGAGCCTCTTGATCTCGGTGCGCATCTCGACCCTGAGCTTGGCATCAAGATTGGAAAGCGGCTCGTCGAACAGAAACAGGTCCGGATTCCGGACGATTGCGCGGCCCATTGCCACGCGCTGGCGCTGCCCGCCGGACAGGTTTGCCGGTTTGCGATCGAGGAGATGCGTGACCTGCAGCATGTCGGCCGCTTGCGCCACGGCTTCGCGCCGCTGATCCGCAGGCACACCACGCATCTCCAGACCAAAACCGATGTTACGTTCGACCGACATCGTCGGGTAGAGCGCGTAGGACTGGAAGACCATCGCGATATTGCGGTCTTTCGGCGGCAGAGCCGATACCGAGCGACCGCCGATGGCGATATCGCCGCTGGAGGAATCGTCGAGCCCAGCGATAATGTTGAGCAAGGTCGACTTGCCGCAGCCGGATGGTCCAAGCAGAACAAGGAAACCGCCGTCCTCCAGCTCGACGTCTATCCCGTGAAGAACTTCAAGCGCGCCGTAGGACTTTCGGATGTTTTTGAGTGAGAGCGTAGCCATTCGATATTGTCCCTTCAACCCTTGATCGCACCGGCAGTAAGCCCCTGGACCATCGCCCGTTGGACGATTGCAAAAAGAAGCATGACGGGCAGGATGCTGAGGATGCCTCCGGCGGCCAGAACGCCCCAGGGAAGCTGGAATTCACCGACCATCAGCTGGAGCCCGACGGGCCACGTGCGTGACCCCTGCCCGGTGGTCAGCATGAGGGCGAAAATGAACTCGTTCCAGGCGGCGATGGCGATGAAGACGGAACTGGCGAGGAGACCATTCCGCGCTAGCGGCAAGACAATGCGGACCATGGCGCCGAGACGCGTCGACCCGTCGATGCGCGCAGCGCTTTCCAGCTCCTTTGGTGCGGCGTCCAGGAAGCCCTTGAGCATCCACACGAAGAGCGGCAGCAGGAAGCTGGTATAGGCAAGCGCTAGGCCGAAACGGCTGTCCACCAGCCCCACGGTTTTCATCATCACATAGAGCGGGATGATCATCATCACGGCAGGAAACATGCGGATCAGCAGGTAGCCCAGCATGAGGCTGTTGCGGCCGCGGAATGTCATCCGTGCAAACGCATAAGCGGCCAGCGTGCCGGCAACGACGCAGATGGCGACGGTGACGATCGTTACGATCAGACTATTGGTGATCAATACCGGAAAGTTGGACTGCGTCCAGATCGCCACATAGTTCTGAAATGTCACGTGCTGGGGAATATACTGCATCTGCGAGGTGACGATGTCCGTCTCTGCCTTCAGTGAGGTCAGGAACATCCAGAGGATCGGACCAAGGCAGAAGGTCCCGAGCGCACACAGGACGATGTAGGTGAGAACATCGGCTGCCAAACGCCTGCTGTGTTTGGTTCGAAACATGGATCATTCTTTCGTTATGCGTGACAGGCGGATGTAGATCGTCGCAAAGATCATCAGGATCAGGAACATCACGACCGACAGAGCGCCGGCATAGCCAAAATTGAAATCCCGATGAGCGGTCTGAAAAGCATAGAGTGACAGCACTTGCGTCGCGTTTCCGGGGCCGCCGCCGGTCAGGACCAATAGAAGATCGGGAGAATTGACAAGGCTGATGACACGCAGGATGACTGCAGCGGCAATCACCGTTTTCAGCATCGGCACCGTGATCAACCGGAATTTCGTAAAGGATCCGGCACCGTCTACCGCAGCAGCCTTGTAAAGGTCCTCGGGAATCCCCTTAAGACCAGCGAGAAACAGCAGAGCAAAGAACGGAAAACCGTGCCAGGCTTCGACAAGGATCGTGGCCGCAAGCGCGGTACTCGGGTCGGCAAACCATGCCTTGTAGGTATTGAGCACGCCTATCCGGACGAGGATGTCATTGATGACACCAAGTCGCGGGTCGAGAAGCAGGGCCCACATGTGTCCGGCCACGACATTCGGAAGGAAATAGGGCAGCAGGATCAAAACGCCGAAGATCTTCGTCCCCGGCAGATTTCGGTTCAGCGCAACGGCAGCGATGAAGCCGAGCGTCATCTCGACGGCGATCGCCGCCATCACCCATATCGCAGTGTTCTTCAACGAGATCCAGAACACGCGATCGGACATCATCGCCACATAGTGCTTCATCCCCACCCAGCCGTTGAGGCCGGGCCGGGTGAGGCGCATTTCCCGCGCACTGATGACGAAGCCATAGATCGTCGGATAAGCGACGACGAGGAGTAGCAGAAGGAGGCTCGGCAACAGGAGAAGATAGACCCAGGAGCGTGTTTCCGAGAGTTCGCCAAGGCGGCGAAGCGGTTGGCGGTATGAGGCTGATGTCATTGGATGTCGGCGATGCGCCGTCCTTGATTAAGGCGCGCGCCCCTTGTGGGACATCGCGCCTGAACGAGGTTAGCGAAGGGCGGCTTCGAGGCCTTCGATGATACGGTCCACGGCCTGCTCCGGCGTCAACTGACCGGTGAGGACTGCCTGGAAGGTCGGATTGACGACATTCTCCGACCAACCGGCGGCGCCGACGAAACTGTTGGGCAGGCGCCCGAACTCCAGTGTCTGCGTTGCCGCGTTGTAGATCGGGTTGCCCGTGATGCGCTCGTCCTTCAACGCTGCCGTGGAGGCCGGGAAATATCCCGTTGCCTCAAGAAGCGCGATGGCCGCATCGGTCTCGCCCCAGAAGCTGATCCACTTCCACGCGGCTTCGACATTGTCTTCCTTGAATATCCCGTTGCCTGCGTAGGCGACGCGGGCAATATGCGCCTTCGGACCCGCAGGCATCGGTGCGGTGGAAAACTGCTCGCCTTGTTTGAGTGCTGCAGAGATCTCGATGAGCGAACCGGTATGGTGCCAGACCATCGCCGTCTGACCGGTCCTGAAGCCCTCCATGATCTGCCGGTAGCTATCGTTCGGCGCGCTGGGCGGAACCACTTTCTCCTTGCGGAAGAGATCGGCGTAGAAGGTGATCGCCTCGATGGCGGCCGGCTTGTCGATGGCGGCCTGGCCATCCTTGACGAGCGGCGAGCCGAACGCTTCCATCACGTCGATGACGTATTTGAAAGCCCCGGCGCCGCCGCGCATCCCGAATGCATAGCGGTTCTTGGAGGGATCGGTCAGCTTTCGGCAAGCGACCAGGAATTCCTCGAAGGTCTTGGGAGGAGCGGAAAGCCCAGCTTCCTCGAAATAGTCCTTTCTGTAGTACATCCAGTCGACAAAGGCGTAGGCTGGAACTGCGTAGATAGCACCATCCTGCGACATTCCCGTCCAGCGGTTGTCGGGCAGGTTCGCCTTGCCGGCCCAATTGTTGACGCGCGCGCTGATGTCAACCAACGCTCCCATCGCCGTGAGGTCAGCAAAACGCTCGGCGATCACCATGCCGGTGTCGGGGCGCCCTCCGGCAACGACCGCCGACGAAACCTTCGCCATATATTCGGAGTTGGGGATGCCCTCCTGGGTCACCGTCACATCCAAATTTGCTGCCGCGAAAAGCTGGATGATCTTTGCGAGTCCGGCCATCTCCGACTGGCTGGCGAAATGGTGCCAGTAGTTGATGGCGGTGGCGGCGTTGGCGCTGCGAAGGCTGGCCGCCAGGCTCAGAGCTGCCGAGGCTATCAGGAATTCACGCTTGCTTAGTTGCACTACCATCTCCTCCCGAGATATCAGACCATCACTCTGATCGATCAGACGGCAATATCATCGTTTTGGAAATCCCGCAACACGCTCGCTCGAAGACAGCGAATGCAGAAACGCTCAGACAAGACCGAGATTGCGTTGTACGGCAGCCTGGAAGTGCGCGATCAGGGCCCTTTCGGCAGCATCCGCGTCCCTCGTGCTGCATGCTTCGAGGATATCGAGGTGCTCCTTCAACGTGCGCACAAGGATCGGCGTCGTGACCTTTCGCTCGAGCCGCAGAAGACGCAGATAGTTGTGCATGCGCCTGTAGGCACTGTCGATCAGCGGATTGCGCAGGGCCTTGATGATCTCGCCGTGCAACTCCAATTCAAGCGCGTCCGTCTCCAGAAGCTGTTCCGGCCCTATGCCGTTGCGCTCAAGCTGGCGAATAAGCCTTGAATGCCTGACTTCCAGGGCATTCATCAGGTGCTCGTCGCCCTCCTCGGCAAACACCCGAATAGCCGCACGCTCGACGATCGAGCGGAACTGATAGGTGGAGCGCGTCAGTTCCATGCCCGGGCGGACGAACTGGATGCCCGAGCGAGGATGGATGGTCAGAATGCCCTCCGCTTCCAGCACCCGCAGCGCGTCGCGCAAGGGTGCCACGGGAACATCAACAATTGCCGACAGCTCGTTCTGCGAGATGAAGGCACCCACAGGCACCTTCCTTTCGAACAGGCTTTCCAGGATGCGCTCATAGGCTATGTCGCTGAGGCGCATTGCTGCGGCATCCCCGATCGCCGACTTCGCGACATCTGGCTCTTGCAGTTTCTTCATAGGTCCGATATCACCTTTCTGATCGATCAGATCAACATTTTAAACGATCAGTGAGCGCTGCGATGTCTCTCTCCCACTTCCGTATAACCCGATTTCAGTTTGCCCGCGACCGCGTAATCGGCGACAGCCAGGTTCGCGCCGACGAGACCAACGTCGCAGCACTCGAACTGATCTCGGACACAGGCGAGGTGGGGCTCGGATTCATCCAGACGCTTTTTTATCCTCTGCCGGATCAGGCGGAGATCGAGGCCGTTTTTGAGAGCGAGGTCTGGCCGACAATCAAGGGAGAAAAGGCGATCGGACTGGTTCATCGCGTGAACAGGCCGCGCGGCGGCAACCAGCGCGCCTACTCCCTGCCGTTCCACGAAGCGCTGCAGGTGGCTCTCTGGGATCTCGGCGCCAAGCAGGCGGGCATGCCCTTGCACCGTCTTCTCGGAAGCCGACGCAACCGCGTCCGCGCATATGCGAGCGGCCTTGATTTCCACCTGAGCGACGACGCCTTCAGCGCGCTGTTCGCGCATGCTGCAAGCATCGGCTACACGGCCTTCAAGATTAAGGTTGGTCATCCCGATTTTGCCCGCGACCTTCGTCGCCTCGAACTCTTGAAGAAGGTCGTGCCGGAGGGATCGCAGATCATGATCGATCCGAACGAAGCCTGGAGCTCCAAGGAGGCCCTGGTCAAGCTGACGGCAATACGCGATGCAGGGCACGATCTCCTTTGGGTGGAGGATCCCATTCTGCGCCACGATTTCGAGGGTTTGCAAACCCTGCGTCACGCCGTCAACTGGACACAGATCAACAGCGGGGAATATCTCGACCTGTCCGGCAAGAGGATCCTGCTCGACCATCACGGCACCGACATTCTGAACGTTCACGGCCAGGTGACGGACGTCATGCGGATCGGCTGGCTGGCCGCCGAACTGGGCGTGCCGGTCAGCCTCGGCAATACTTTCCTGGAGATCGGTGTGCACATGGCTGTCGCACTGCCGGAGGTCGAATGGCTGGAATATTCCTTCCAGAACTTTGACCACCTGGTCGAGACGCCGATCGAGATCCGCGACGGCTTCGCCTACGCGCCGGACCGCTTGGGTCATGGTCTCGTGCTTTCCGGGGAAGCGCGGCGCGAATGGGCCCGGCCACACCGGTTGGAGCGGTCCAAGCTTGGCCCACCTCCGAAAAACAACCGCCTCCCCCTCCTTTCGTGAGGAGGAGTTTGCAAGAGGCGAACAGCCACTGCAGGTGAGATGGCTGGGCAGGGATATGGGAGCGACGCCAACAGAGCCGGCTACCTGATAATTGCTGCTAAGCGGCAAGCTCCCCCAGGGGATGTTCGGATCCGCTCGAATGCTGGGTTGCGGTCGTTGCCGTCGCGCTTGAGGGGCGTTCTTCCATGCTTTGTGGATCTGCATATAGCTCAACTCGGTCACGGCCGCCTCGCTTCGCAAGGTAGAGTGCCTGGTCTGCCTGATCCCGCAGCTTCTGTGCATTGCAATCGCCTCTCCAAACGGCAACGCCCGCGCTCACACTCGGCACTATAGTCTCCGCGCCAGATGCGAATGCCGAGGCATTGACCGTCCTGCGGATTTGATCCGCCTTGGCAACAGCAGTTTCTTCGGTTTGATCACGCAGAAACAGCGCAAACTCCTCGCCACCAAGACGGCCAAGCGTGACCTTGCGTCCAGCGGCTGTGGCGATGGCTTGTGCGACACCGACAAGAACCTCATCGCCAGTTTCGTGGCCGTAGCGGTCGTTGACACTCTTGAAGTGGTCGATGTCTATCATGATGAAAGCGTCGCCTCCCCTGAGCTCGCTCGGAAGGGATGCCAGGAAGTGCTGCCGGTTTGGGATTCCCGTCAGCGCGTCGGTATTTGCCAGACTTCTGAGCTGAGTTTCTGCGCGTTCCTGGACCAGGACAACCACGAAAAGCGCGACGGAGAAATGGCAAATGATGAGCATGAAAAAGGCATAGCGGGGTTCGACCGGCCCATACTGCGGAAAGATCATTCCGACAGTGACCAGCGTCGAAAAGCCCATGGCAGCAGCGAGTGATGCAAGCAGACCCAATCTCGCCGGCAGGCGGTCGAGGAAGAAATCCCGTAAGATGACAATACAGGAGATGCCAAGGAAAGCCGCGGTGTTCGCATTGAATATTGCGGCGCGCGTTTGGTTATCCGCATACCAATGCATCCAACCAACAACGACGGAAAAGATGAGGGAGAAACCCACCAGAAGGCAATCCGAACGCTTTCGCCCGCGACGGCTCAACTGGATCAGTCCCGTCGTCATCAACGCATAACCTGTGACACCGATGGAAAAGCTTGCCAGAGTCCAAATCTCATATGGCAGTATGCCCTGTTCTCCGATCCCGGCAAGCGTGGATGCAACGGCAAGAAGGCCGTCGCCGATCGCCAGAAAATCGAGACCTGGCTCTCTGGAGCGCCACCTGACGTAGAAACAGCAGATGGCGCCGACTATGAAGGAGCACTTGTGAAGAAGAAGAACTGTAGCAAGATCCATCGTCAAACCGAAAAACAACCGGGATGCTGATGTCTATAATCTCCGAGAGCTACTTTTGAATGAATCTTCTCGCGCTGACATAGCAGATCAGGCACAACTTCATCGCGGGGTCRGTCCGTGAGCTTCAGAAAATGCGAGGACGGCGTTTAAGAATTCTTCCGGCTGTTCCAAGTGCGCGAAATGACCGCTTTGGGAGAAGTGCACCAGCTCCGAATTCGAGCAGCTGTCACCCAGGGTTCTTGCCCATTTCGGACCGCATATGAAATCGTGAGCTCCGACCAGAACAAGCGCCGGTACGGAAAGGTCCTGAAGTCTTGAGCGGACGTCAAACGGCTCATTATTGCCGATCAGAATTGTCGCCTTTATCCGCAAGCGGAATACTCCAAGATCAAGCTTCTCGTGAACATCGTCGGCAAAGTAAGCGGGAAGCAGGTCGCGCATGATCTCGGTATAGTGTTCGTCGCTCGACATTTTCGGAACCGACTGCCACGCTCGCAGTACTGCCCGTCCCTCCAACTGGTGGCGATCAGCAAAACTCCGCACACCGTCTGCGGCCGCCGCCATGAAGTCACTCCCTGTCACCGCCGACGAGGAATACAGGATCATCGCTAATACGCGATCCGGGTGCTCGATCGTATATTGCTGGATGACGAATCCTCCGTGGGAATGGCCAAGAAGCACAACGTTCGAAAGATCGAGTGTTTCGAGGAACCTGCCCAGCTGTTTGGCGAAGCGTTCGACGGTATAGCCATGGGGGTGCTCCGCCAACCGGCCCGAGCCACCGGTGCCGATCGGCTCAAGGTAGAGCATGGTAAAATGCCGCTCCAAAAAACCCATGCGAAGATATTGCCAGTGGATCCCTGGGCCGCCAGGGTGAACGACCATGACCGGCCCCTGGCCCGCGACATGAAAGCTTTGCTGAATTCCGTCGATATCGACGACATGATGTCCGGGATTGAGGCTATTTCGCATTGACATCGATTAGACCTTATATCGCTTGAAAAGCACGGCCGTCGTTGCACCGCGCCAGAGAAAAGGATTGAGTCCGGGGAGCCGTGAACGAACACATTGGTGTCACTGCGAACCTGTAAGGGATGCCGCACGCTTCGAGGCGCAGGACACACTTGTCCTAAACTCCGCCGATCGCCGTTGCCGCAGCATTGTAGGAAGAAAGCTGCGGCAAGGTTTGAGCTGGAAGGCCAAGCACGGTGGACTGCTGGTTTTGCTTCGTGCCTGTCATCGGCTGGTCAGAAGGACCTTACGTTTCGCGTCCACTAGTAGCATACCTCGGTCCTGACCGGGCGCCCGGGGCGCTCGGCGTCCCATTGCCAATAGCAGCGATCATAGTCGTCGTTGCTGCCCAGGAAGAACGGCCCGCGATCCCTAAACCGTCCATCGAAGCGGTCGTGGGCAAAAAACGCACCGCGGTTTCCTTCCCTGTCGAAATGGCCCATACTGAATCCTCCCATGTGCTCCCCTCCCATGTGCCCCCCTCCCTCGTGGCCTCCGCCTCCGTGACCTCCGCCTCCACCGTGAGCCAGTGCGGGCGTTGCGATGGAGCCAACTGCGAGGGTCAGGGAGATAAGACCTGTTGCGGCGATTTTGCGAAACATAGACATGGTGGTTTTCCTAAAAAGCGGCTCTGTGTAGCCACTATCCGTATGTGTTCATCGAAATTGGCGAACACCTGCCACAATTCAGGAATTTTGCTCACATCTTGTCACATCTTCTCACCACGACCCGTAACAACCGTGATCGCTGGTTGCGCGGAAGCGAGGCATTGAGAGGACAGCCTTCACCCGGCATTGCCCAACACCTGATGATCCCGGCCAGCGGAGACACATTGGTCCGTGCAGCAAGAAGAAAATCTATATCTTAAAGTCCTTCCTGAACCGCCCAGAGCCAGATGAGATAGGTCTCGGCGCCTTCGGCAACCCCTCGTACAAAGCCATACAGGAAGCCTTCGCTCTTCCTGGCAAAACAATCGCAGCAACGTCCAGAAACGAGAACTGCGCCTTTCTTCAGCGTGCGAATGCCTCGAAGGGATTGATTTCGGTGAGTTGGCGGATCGCATCCTGGCTTACGCCCTCGATTGTGAGCGCTGGCAGCAGGTTCTCGACAAGGTGCGTGTAAGGTCGCGGGATTCCACCACCGGGCCGCGCAGGATCATACCAGCCGAGATCGTGGCTTATGAGCAGGTGCTCGCCCAGCCCGGTTTCAAGGGCGCGCATTATCATTGCGACCAGTTCTTGGTCTGGAGCCCTTCCCACATGATCGTATTCGATCCACGCACCGCGCTCCACCAGTGCCCGGTGAAGCCCGAAGTCTTTTTCCTCTTGAGTGTGAATGGATATGAAGCGCTCTGGTGCGCAGCCCTCTGACTGAAGAATGTCCAACTGATCCATCACAACGCGTCCCCGGATTGTATGCGAGCCGATCACCGCATTGGTCCGCACGGATGCTCTTGCCGCTGCGCGCAGGATACGGGCTTCGAGCGGCGTAATTCCATCGTCGCCAGCGCTGAGCTTAATCCATCCCGCCAGTACACCGGTGTCCTCCATTCCCTCGGTGAGCTCACTTACCATCCACTGTTCGAGATCACTCTCACTAGCCTCGACTATCCAAGCGGGTATCCATGGCTCGCGATAGTTGCCGGTCGGGACGACGATCGGAAAGTCGGCTGCCTTCGACACAGCAAGATCAATGTCAGCACGTCTTCCGACACCACCGGTCGTGCACTCGACGAGCAGCGTAACGCCTTGTCTTTTGATCGCCTCAATCTGTGGGACCATCAGTGCCACAACGGCGTCTGTCTCCGCCTCGGCATAGCCGGGCTGATCAGGCGTTCTAAGATCGACGAACACATGCTCGTGCGGGAGAATCATCCCGAGTTCTTCGCGACGCTTTGGTCCCAGAGTCGTGTAAATCTGCTTCATCCTTGACGGCTCCCCTCCCCCAATTGGTAGAACGACAGAACTTTGAATGCATCGGACCCATCTGGTCCACAGAAATAGTTGGGTCAATTGTCGGCAGGACATCCGGCGACATCGTGCAGCACCATCTGCACTTATGCACGGAATGGCCGCTGGCTCGCATCTTGAGCCTGCAATCTCCCTTGTATCTGCACAGACGTGCTTCTGTACGATCTTGTCTCTTGCCGGGTGGGCACCCGGCAAGAGACCTTCCTGAGACAACAGTGGATTGGCGGCGCCAATTAAGCCACCACCCGTGTTTTCCGTCAGGCCACCAGACCCTTGGTTAGCTCCAGCGCCTGCCGCTCGAACAGCCGGCGATAGATGCCTGCATTGAACCGGATCAGCGCCTGGTGGTCGCCCTCTTCAACAATCTTTCCTTTGTCGAAGACCAGCAGTCGGTCCAGCGCTCGCACCGTGGACAGCCGGTGCGCGATGACAAGCGTCGTGCGGCCGTCCATCAGACGTTCCATGGCCTGTTGGATCTGCACTTCGCTCTCGCTGTCGAGGCTCGATGTCGCCTCGTCCAGAATCAGCAGGGGCGCATCAGCCAGGAACGCCCGCGCAATGGCGACACGCTGCCGCTCCCCGCCCGACAACTTGACGCCACGTTCCCCCACCAACGTCTCATAACCCTTGGGCAGGTCTATGATGAAGTCGTGCGCATTGGCCTGTTTCGCCGCCTGCTCGATTTCGCGCCGTGAGGCGTTCGGCCGACCATAGGCGATGTTTTCCGCCAACGTGCGATGGAACAGAATGGGCTCTTGCTGCACGATGGCGATCTGGCCGCGCAGGCTTGACTGTTTGACTTGGGCGATATCCTGCCCGTCGATGCGGATCGAGCCCGACTTCACGTCATAGAGACGCTGGATGAGCTTGACGAAGGTCGTTTTGCCCGAGCCCGAATGTCCCACCAGTCCCACGCGCTCGCCCGGCTTGATGGTGACCGAAAAATCCTCATAAAGCGGGTTGGGATGAGCGCCGTATTGGAAGGTGACTCGGTCGAAGACAATCTCACCCCTGCCAATCTTGATCGGCGCTGCGCGCGGTTTGTCCTCGATACCCAGCGGCATCTTGTCGAGCAGCACCAATTCTTCCATGTCGTTGACGGCCCGCTGCAGATTGCGGATGTGCTGGCCTACATCGCGCAGATAGCCCTGCAGGACGAAGAACATTGCCAGCACGAAGGTAATGTCCCCGGCTGTCGCCAGCCCCTGCTGCCACATAATCAAGCCCGTTCCCAAGATACCGGCCTGCATGGAAACCATCATGAAGCCCTGGATCGTGCCGCTCAATGTGCCGCGCTTCCATGTTCGCCGCGTACGGCTGTCCCATTTGGCGAGCACGTGGGCCAGTAGCGTCTCTTCGCGGCTCTCGGCGCCGAAGGCTTTGACCACTGAGTTGCAACTAATGGCATCCGCCAGCGCACCACCAAGCTTAGTGTCCCAAGCATTGGCAAGCCTTGCCGCCGGCGACACAAAACCCATGGAGAGCGTCACAGTCACTCCAATATAGATGAGCGACCCCACGCTCACGACCAGGCCCATGATCGGCCAGTAGCTTCCTAGCACGATACTGGCGCCGACCAGCATGACGATGGACGGCAACAAGGCTACCAGGAGCAGGTCGTTGAGCGAGTCGAGCGCCCACATGCCACGGGTAATCTTGCGCACCGTCGAACCGGCAAAGCTGTTGGCGTGCCAGTCGGTTGAGAACCGTTGCACCTTGTGGAAGCCATTGTTGACCACATCCGCCATTGTGCGCAGCGTCAGCCGGATGATGCCATTGAAGATGAACCAGCGCAGTGCCACGCTGGTCAGGCCCAGAGCCACGACGATGACAAAGGCGCGCAGGGCACCATCAATCCCATTGCTGCCTGCAATGGCATCGACGATCTGGCCGGAAAACACCGGCACCATGACTTCGGCCAGCGTGCTTGAGATCACAAGCATCATGATCATGCCGACCAATGCCGGCCGATGGGTCCAATGATGGAAAACAAAGCCGAGCACGTGGCGATAGGCATCAGCGCGAAAATCGAGCTTCTTGCGAGTCATTTTAACCAGCCCGGCCCGTATCTCGGTAGCCGGTCCTCAAAATAGAGAGTTAAAGGGCACAGCCCGTACGGGAGACGAAGTGATCCCGTCAGATCAATCGGGCTATGAAGAGACATAAAACCGCGTGTCGCGCGCTCGAGGCGGGCCGCGAATGGAAATGACCTAGTGTCGGGACATTCCACATAGGAAGGTTTCGATGATTGCTGGTCTCATGCAACGCCTCCCTTGTGTTCGATCTGGAGCGGTTAGTATTTTGTACCGAACCAATTCGCCATTGCCAACCGGTTTTTTACAACCTTATGGAAAGTGATGCGAAAATGACACAATTTAGCAACTTGCGGCTTTGTATTTAGTCATATCGGCCCAGGGGCCTTTTCGGTGGCGCGGAACCGCGAAGACCTTGACAAACTGGCCGCGGGTTTCCCTTCGGTCGACATCCTGCAACTCGACACGCCGAACGACGAGGCACCGCAAACCGTCTTCAGAGCAGTGCTCCCCGACATCCTTGTTATTGCGGCCTCTGCGTTTCCGCCGACTGGTCCTTTAGGTGAGCTGAAGTGGGAAGATTTCGCGATGGCCCTTGGTTAGCTCATTCCATTCACGTGCTCGCGCTGGAGGACGAACCTCAAGGATCACTCTCTTCGGCGAACCTGCTCAAACGCGCCTGTTCGAAGCTTTTGGCCTTCCCGTGACCCTGCCGGCCAACTCCGTCTTCGGCGCTCCGCACCGAACCTGAGACGGCGGCGGCCTCACGACGTCTGTCGCAACTGCCACGGAAGGGGCTGCGAAAATCGCTGCGTGATCCAGTCAGCGAAGGCGCGTGTCTTGTTTGGGATGTGCTGCGTGGACGGATGAACGACGTAGATGGCGCCCTCGTCGGGAATTGGGAATCGATCCAGGACGCTGACAAGACGACCGTCGGCAAGCTCGCGGCCGACGAGCCAGTCCGTCGCATAGAGCAAACCATGTCCTGCGACCGCCGCGTGCACCAGCGCTTCCGCATCATCCGACGCGAAGTGGCCGGTGATCGGGATGGAAAGCTGACCTCCCCGCGGCGCTGTAAATTCCCAGGCGCTGGGGTTGGCCTTTCCCGTGAAGATCAGGCAATCATGCGCCAGAATATCCTGTGGCGTGGCTGGCGTGCCTCGCTTGGAGAGATAGTCCGGTGAAGCGACAATCACTCGCTTCCGGTCGGCAAGCTTACGGCTCACCAACCGCGAGTCCGGCAAAACGCCCAGACGAATTGCGAGATCGAAGTTTTCACCGATAAGATCCACGAAGCGATTTGAGAAAGAAACGTCGAGCGACACCGCCGCAAACGTCTCGCGAAACTCGACAAGAAGGGACATCAGCCACATTCGGCCAAAGCTGCCAGGCAAAGCCAGCCTGAGCCTACCGCGCGGTTCACCGTCCGAAAATCGCTCGGTTTCCTGGCTCGCAGCAATCAGTTCCTGTAGCAGCGGGCGAACCCTGTGAAGATAGACCTCCCCTGCCTCCGTAAGTGCCGTCCGACGTGTCGAACGCTCCAGAAGCCTCACGCCAAGGATCTCCTCGAGTGAATTTACCCGCCGGGATACAACGGTTGCATCCCGGTGCAGCCGCTGTCCCGCCGCGTTAAATGATCCGGCCTCTGCGACGGCCACAAACGCAGTCAGACATTCGATATCAGGAAGATGGAGCGATTGCTGCATATTTTGCAATTATAACCTGTTGCTTATCCATATTCCAGTTCTTTCTTGCAGCATCATAATCGCCCCTGCTGAAACTCAAAAGAGGCAAACACGATGTTCGCAATATCACTCGGCGGCCCGTCGTTGGACCAGTTGAAAAGAACAGACCTTCCCGATCCGCCACCGCCCGGCCATGGGCAATTGCTTGTCCGCATGCACGCGGCGAGCCTCAATTTTCTCGACCTTGCTGTGGCGTTCGGGCAATATCCTGGCATTGTCTATCCGCTGGTGCCTGTGGCCGATGGCGTCGGCGAAATTATCGCGATCGGTGATGGCGCCACCGGCGTCGCCCTCGGTGACCGGGTGGCCCTACATCCCAAAGCGATGTGGTTCTCTGGCCGAGGATCAGTGGAAAAGGCTGGGATCACCCGCGGTGTTACGCTTCCTGGGTCCTTGATGGAGATCGCGACCGTAGATGCCCAATCAGTCGTTAGACTCGCTGACCACCTTTCGTGGGAGCAGGGAGCAACACTGCCAATCGCGGCAACAACCGCCTGGAACGCTCTTTCCTGCGCCAATATCGTTCCGGGCTCAAACGTTGTGCTTCTGGGAACCGGGGGCGTCTCCACGATTGCTCTTCAACTTGCCAAGGCTCGAGGCGCCCGGGTGATCGTGACGTCCTCATCCGACGCAAAGCTTGCGTTTGCGCGCGAAATCGGCGCCGACGAAACAATCAATTACACGACCTCCCCTAATTGGGATCAGGACGTCGTCGCGTTGACGAACGGCCTTGGCGCAGACCTCGTCCTCGATACCGTGGGAACGGTAACCTTCCCCCGCTCTCTGTCGGCGGCGCGCTATGGAGGGGTCGTCTTTACAATTGGCTTCGTCACCGGCACCGCTCTGGAAATCGACCTGATGCCCATCATCGTTAAAGCGCTCAGGGTGCAGGGCAACAATACGGGCTCTGCAGAAGATTTTGCCAAGGCCATGCAGGCGATACAGGCATCGCGGATCGAACCCGTCCTCGCCAAGACGTTCGGGATCGGAGAATTGGCGGAAGCGTATCATGCGCAATCCCACGGCCCCGTCGGCAAAATTGCAATTCGGTTGGATTGGTAACCGCTTCGCGATGGGCTGGGTCGACGGGAACGTCGGCCTCATTTCTGAGCCGCAAACGTCTTGCTCGCCTAGCGGCTCGAGGGCGGCTAACTCGCGTACGACCGGTGAATTTCAGCTCATCGGTCAGTCCTTGGATCGGGGTGGCCGTGGTGGCCACCATATCAAGAGGACGTTAGAGATGAGATTAAACAAGAAAGTTGCAGTCGTTCATGGCGCGGGCGGCGCGGTGGGGAGCACCGTTGCACAAACATTTGCCAACGAAGGCGCCATGGTCTTTCTGGCAGGTCGGAATCCTGCTTCGGCAGAAGCAGCCGCATCGCGGATCCGGTTGAACGGAGGAGCCTTAAATTGGCGCAAAGCATCGCAGGAGAGCCTATAACAGCCGCCCGCCTCATGCAAAGTACCGAAGCGAGCGGCGACAATGCACATATCAATCCCACGGTTTTCTCGGAAGGAATTGCGAATGAAGGAAAGCTATCTTTGGCGCTCCCCAATCGTGTCCGCGATCATCACGTCAATCTCCTTCGCCTTCACGCCGAGGAGAGACTCCGTGTCCGAGGCGTCTAGCAGCAGCGGCCTTTCGAAGAGATAGCTCATCTCCACAAGCTCGTGCATGCCGAATTCTTCCATCTGCGCATGTGAGTACGTTCCGAGCGCGGGCGGCTCTTGACCGAGGAAAGCCGCGGATCTCAGGATCAACTCGCGGGGCGAGATATGGTGTGACGGAACATGGAACGCGCGATCCCATGCGCCCCTATATTCTGCAGCGGCCACCAACGTGCGTGCTACGTCCTTGGTGAATGACCAAGCATGCTTCGCGTCCAGGTCGCCTAGGAACGTGACGGGCTTCGACGCCAGAAGTGACGGCAGCGCCAATAGCGAGAAATATGTCACTGCTCCCTTCCCAAGGTAATCGCTCGCCCGTACCTCGATGGCGGGAACACTGGCCCGCAATGCCCGCTGCCACATGATGGTGCGTACCGTGCCCTTGCGAGAGCTGGGGTCGAGCGGTTGGTCGGGCCTGAGCAGTCCCTCAGGGTTCGACCCATAGCCATAGAGATTTCCGAGGACAATCAATTTTGCGCCGACATTCTCAGCCGCGCGAGTGAGACCATCCATGATCGGGAAAAAATCCGTCGGCCAGCGATCATATGCTGCCATCGCGCACATGAAGATCGCATCTGCCCCCTTACACACCTGCGTGAAAGCTTCCGCGTCGGAAGCGTCCGCCCGGACAGTCCTTACGTTCGTCTGATCCTCCAAATTGACGCTTCGGCTTGTGATCGTAACATCATGACCCGCGTCACCAAGTAGCCTCGCCGTTTCAACTCCAACCGGACCGGCTCCGACAACAACATAAGTGCTCATATCAACCTCTGCTCACCATTGCGATGAATACAGTTTGCAAAGGAGCAGATTGAAAATCGCGCCGTAATCGCCAAATTTTGAGCACGTTCCGCCAATCAAGGAGGGCACCGTGAACCTGCATTCCACCGCATATCAGTCGGGTAGCGTATCGATCGCGTCTCTCAAAATTGGGGCCGGAAGCTTTCTTCTTCCGGAGGCGGATCCGCACCGCGTTGCTGTTCACGCGAGCCCCGCGACACGCTCCTACTGTGGTCAGGTGAACAGACACTTCGTGCGTCGCGCAGGGGACATAGATGTGCTGGCTGCAGGAGAGCTTGGCGGATTCGATGCTGAGTCCGCTTTTGACACAATCATATTGAGCCTTCCCAAATCGCTCCTCCAGGACGTCGCTGACAGTGCCGGTGTAAAAGGACCCGGCCGGCTCCAGACGCGCCACCTCCTCCGAGACGAGCAGATCGAGCACCTGACGCGTGCAATCCAGGCAGACTACCAAGCTGGTTCGCCAAGCGGACCATTGTACGCGGAGAGCATTGGCATCGCGATAGCGGTGCGCCTATTGGGCCTTGAATGCTCGGCTCCCGCCATTGAGCGTCGGCTGTCTGATGCTCAGTTAAAGCGGGTGATGGACTTCATCGAAGAACAGATTCAAACCAGCTTGAGCCTCGACACGCTGAGCAGAGTCGCCGGTGTCAGCAATTCGCACCTGCGTACCTGGTTCAAGGCCGCGACCGGTTTGACCGTACATCGCTATGTGCTGCATCGTCGAATCGAAAGAGCTCGTGCATTGTTGGTCTCGACAAACCTCAGTATCAGCGAGATTGCCCATCGAACAGGCTTTGCACATCAATCCCATCTCGCTCAATGGATGCGACGCGAGATCGGTCAAACCCCGTTCGGGTTGAGGCGAGCCAGCGCGATGTAACGAAGATGATTGGCAATTTCGAGACAGTCCGCGTCGCCTCCGCGGCGACCAATGGAATGATAATCGCGCAGGTGACCTATTGACTAGCCTCGCCTTGCCAGCCATTTTCGGCTGCATCGTGGTGCCTAGGGGTGATGCTTTATCCGGAGAGCAATCTCGTTGAGAATGAGAGCCAAGAGGCTTACGCTTTTTTCTGTCGCCTTGGGGGTGCTGTTGACTGCGTCGCTAGCGCGTGCCGCCGATAGCGGAGACACGCCCAGCCACCCCGATTCCGGCACCTGGATCGTGACATTGGGTGCAAGTGTCGAGTACGGCCCAAAATTTCCGGGCTCGAAGCATGATGGCTTCAGCGCCTTGCCCTCTTTCGATATCAGGCGTTTCGACGAACCGGATGAGCACAGCGCGCCGGACGACAATATCGATTATGGCCTTATCGACTTCGGCGGCTTCGAAGCGGGTCCGGTAGTCGGTTTGCGCGACAGCCGTTCGCAATCCGATGATGACCGCTTGAAAGGCATCCACTCGGTGGATTGGGACGTCGATGCCGGGATTTTTGCACAATATTGGGCGATTCCGAACCAGCTTCGATTCCGCTCCGAAATCCGTCAGGCCCTATCGAATGGCAGCGGTCTCGTCGTCGATATCGGCGCCGATTGGTTCCAGCCGCTCGGCGACAGATGGCTGCTCTCGGCCGGCCCTCGTGCTTCGTTCGGCAACGGCGCCTATATGCGGACCTATTTCGGCATTTCGTCGAGCGAAGCTTTGCAGAACGGCGCCCTACCCGCCTTCGATGCAAAGGGCGGCCTGAAGTCGATCGGCTTTACGGTTTCCGCCGCCTATAATGTGACCCCGACCTGGACGCTGCAGATTTATGATCGCTTCGATCGCCTGACCGGAGATGCGGCCAACAGCCCGATCACATCGAAGCTCGGCAGTGAGAACCAGAATGTGATCGGCATCTCCCTCACCAAGGCCTTCAACGTCAGCTTCTGAAATCCGTCATTCAACCGCTCAACTGGCCGGTCTCGACGCCGTTGCGATCAACCAGACACCGACCAGGATCAGGAGGCTGCCCGCAAGCCGAAGCAACGGCAATGGCTCGCCAAAGGCGAGCCAGGCAACGCCCATGATGAGAACATAGCTGATGGCCGAGAGCGGGAAGGCCTTGCTGAGATCGAGCTCGGAGAGCACGCTTATCCAGATGGCAAAGCAGACGATCTCTGCGACAATCGCCGCCAGGAACCAGTGTGACGACAGAATATCGACCAACCAAGCTCCGCCCGCTCTGCCCGCATCGACGGCGCTCTGCTTCAGCAATATCTGTTGCGCCGTGTTCAGGAGCGGCACCATCAGCCAGATCGGCCGCATCGTTCTCACTCTTGCACCTCGCCACCATCGTCTGCGGCAAAAAGCGGCGAGACCGTCTTGAGGATGAATTGCAGCAGTGAATTGGAATGGCGGAAATACATCGCATTTGCCGTCAGGCAGCTTCCAAGCCGAACCTTGTTGCGATAGTAGGCCTGCCCGCTCTGATAGCGGCCCATGCGATGGCTCAGGCAATATTCGATATTGGCGAACCAACTGAGATAATAGAGATTGTAGGTCCTGCCCTTCTGACCGTCCATGCAGAAGAACTTGTCGACCAACCTGTCCTCGTCGTGGATCAGCAGATTGGCAGCAAGCAGTTCGTCGCCCACAAAATACATTGCGCAAAAAGATCGGCCCGGCATGCCTTTCAGCACCCCTTCAAAATAGGCCGGCGTCAGTTCTTCGAACTGTAATCCGCTCCGCTCGCGCGTCTCACGATAGAGCTGCATGACGCGCGGCAGAAGATCACCGAATTCCGTGCGGTATTCGACCCGCACCTCCTGCCGGCTCCGCAGTTTCCGACGCATATCCTTGCGGGTTGCTGTAGACAGGGTGGCAAAATAGGCCTCGATCGTACCGAACCTGATGTCCATCCATGCTGTCGGCAGTCCGCCGATCTCGGCGTAACCTCTCGCCGACAATACCGGTTCGACGCCTGACGGAATAGGGTAGGACAGATCCTTCAGCGCCGTCAGCGAGCAGCCTTCCATGCGCGCATGCGCCTCGAAAGCGTCGAGGAGTTCCGTAAAAAGCGCCGGCCGGCGGGACTGGGCGATATCAGGATGAAAGCCAATGGAAGCCGTCTCAGTGCAGGGTGAGCCAAGACAGGCGAGGCGGAGCGTCAGGAAGCCGCTGAAGATGCGGCGGATGCTTTCCACCGCCTTCCGGAAACGCCCGGCCTCCAGCGTCGTCTCAAGGGCGTAGCTGCAAAGGAATGCCGGCATGGCGGCAACAATCTCGTCGTCTTCGCGCACGACCGCATAGCGCCACTCAAAACCCTCGATACTGGCTTCCTCGACCGCGAGCAGATAGTCATAGGTCTCGACCTCACCAGGGAAGCAGGCGTTCCACTCATCGCGGTCGAGCATTCGAATGCTCGGAACAATCATCGCCGCCACGGATGACGTATCGCTTGAGACCTGCGCTTCAGGTGACCGCACTTTAAGCGCTTGCTGCTGCATATTCTGCCTCGAAGAATTCCGCTGTCATATCAGCCACCCGCCTGTGCTGCCGATCGAGATGGATCATGTGATAGCTGTCGTCGAGCCAGCGTAGCTCCCGGCGCCCGCCAATATGCGCGGCGATATACTGGGCATGCGCGGGGCCGCTGAGATCGTCTTCGCGCGAATGGAGGATCAGGGTCGGTGTCCTGATGTCGGGAAGCCGCGCTTTCAACGTCCGGCCAAGCTCATGCATTTCGATCAGGCCGCGGCCGGGAAAGGTTTCGAGCATGCCCTCGCCTGTCATGCCGGCCACCATTCGGCGCATGCGCTCGTCCTTGATGCCGAGGGAGGCCGTCTCGCGAAAATTCAGCCGGTCGATGAATGGGATAAACGAGATCCAGCGAATGTGCGGAGAAAACAGCGAATAATAGCGCGGCACGTCCCATCCATCGTAATGGAAACAGGGCGAATAGACGGCGACGGCACGGATCGACATGGGATTGCGATCGGCTGCCATCATCGCCAGCTTGCCGCCAACGCAAATTCCGGCGGCAAAGACCATATCGCTGCGTTCGCAAAGCCAACCAGCCGCCGTTTCGACGCTGCCGAGCCAGTCCTCCCAGCGCGAGCGACGGAGCGCCGCTTCGTCCTCGCCGTGGCCGGCCAGCAGCGGGGCGTAGACGCTGAAGCCGCGGCGATGGAATTGCCTCGCCACAAGCCGCATTTCCGCCGGCGCCCCCGTCAGCCCATGAACGAGGATGACGCCCTTGCCGTTCGTGCCCTCGAGAAAGAAGGAAAGACTGTCAGCCGACATGCGGGAATTCTCCCTGCTGGCGGTTCTCCTTCGCCATGAAACCCAGAGCATGGCAAGTGCTGATCACATGTGTGCCCGCCGCCTCCTGCTCCTGCTTGATCTGATCGTGGAAGGTCCTGAGCTTCGTCCAGTGCATCTTCGGGCGGTAGTGATGTTCGGCGTGATAGCCGTTGCCGAACCAGAGCCAGTTGTAGAAACCGTTATGGCTGCTGACGCCCCAGACGATGGGGACATCGGGGTCGCCGTTCAGATGCTCGTAATAGCCGTTGAGGGAGGACAGGCAGTTGCCAAGATAATAAAACGGCAGGAAAAAGAACGCCGCTCTCCAGTCGTAGATAAGAGCGAAGAGGACGAAGGCAAAGAATGACACGAGCTCGATGCGCCCCCATCTCGCATCGAATGGCCTTTTTTTTGCAATCGCTCGATGGATGTCGCCGACATCATCGCGAAAGAAGCTGAGAAAGGTATAGGAGAAGACATTTTCCGGCGCGCCGTTCTTGCCGTGCTTGTAGATCGACAGGAGGTCGACCGTCTCGCCGTTCTCGTTGGGACGGTCGCTATTGCCGGAATGGTGACGCATATGCACCCAGTGATAGTAGACCTGCGAAAAGCCGATCGTTACGGATTCGAGCAGGCTGAATGCGTAGTTCATCCACTTCGGCTTGAAATACGGCGTGTGGATGAAGTTGTGCGAGATGCTGTTGATGTTCCACGATATCGACACGGCATAGACCGCACCGAGCACCGCCGACAGCCAGAGCGGCCGGCTTTGGAAGCCGGCGATCAGATAGATGTTGAATGCCAGATGCGCTGTCGCGGCAAGCACCGGCACAATATCCCATTTCGTGTGCGCGAAGATTTTCATAGTCCCGTCGCTCCAACACAGACCACGCCGGCCGTCACCAGGACGATGCCGAGAGCGTGGCGAAGATTGATGGTTTCCTTGAAGATGGCGGCGCCCGCAAAAGCGATCGCCGCATAGCTCAGCGCCATCAGCGGAAAGGCCACCGACAACGCCACCTGTTCCAGCACGCGCGTCCACATCACCAGTTCGACTGCCCAGAAAACGATCCCGAGCCAGATGACCGGTTTCTGCATGGTCTCAAACAGCGCGCTCGCTGCGCCATACTTGAAACACAGCTCGCGGCCGGTTTCGGCAAGAATGCAAAAAGCAATGATGGCGAACGTCCATCCTGTCAGTCCCGTCGTCATGCCATCAGCTCCGACAGGACTTCGAGCAGTGCATGGTTTGCCGCGCTGTTGATGTTGCGGACAACTTTCATGTCGCGACGGCGGAAGGGCTGGTCGATCAGCACCTCTGCTTTCTTCATCGCGCGGGTGTAGAAATCGCCGCCGTAGTGCGGCGTCGAATAATCGCCGGTCACGTCTGCTCCGATGACGCGATACCGTTCACCGATTTCGCTGAGCAGCCAAAGGACGTAGGGTAGCCGCATGCAGCCCTGATCCCAATTGGTCACGGCATCGGCGTCGGAGAGAGCGTCCTTGTCGATCGTTACATAGACCGCTTCGGTTTGGATGCGGCCAAGAAGCCGGTCGAGGAAATTGCTCTCGCCGAGTTCCGATATCGATTGCCAGTGCAGGGCGCCGTCGATCTGGCTGAAACTCGGGCCGGAGCCGTAGTGCAGTTTCACTTTGCTCGGCGGATGCTGATAGGGATAGAGTTCCAGGCGGCCATCGGATAGCGGCATGAGATTGGCCCCCTTGCGCTCCGGCGACTTGAGATCGCGGCTGCAGACCCCGAGGGTTATCACTTTTTTGACCAGTGGCTGTTCGAGCGCTTTGTTGACCCAGGAACCGCAATGCATGCCAGGGTCGAAATGGACCCAGTCGGGGTGATTGTCGATATGGATGACGGTAACGGCTTTGCTGCTATTTTCCAGAGCCTGCGACAGAAGAAGAGCTGTCACATGATGGAAGTCGCCCGATCCCATGAAACAAAGGCGGGCGCCGTCACCGGCTGATGGCCGTGCCTTCGCCAGGTTGCGCCAGAGGGTATCAAGGTCCGGCCGGCGCCCCCACAGCCTGATGGCGCGGCCGCTATCCTTGGCCTCGACTTCGCGCGCCCCTGCCATCCGGCAGGAATGCACGAAGTCGGGCTGCAACTCCAACGCATCATCAAGATGGAGAAGGAGGAGCTGCAAGGTTCTACCTCCGCTCGGCGCGTGTCAGAAGCTGGTCGAGCAGCGAGATCGCAAGCTCGATCTCCTCGCGGGTGATCATCAGGTTCGGAGCAAGAGTGATGACGTTCTTGTGGTATCCGCCGACGTCGAGCACCAATCCATATTTCCTGCCATCGACCACAAGATCACCCTTCATGCCTTCATCCGCCATCCAGTCGAGCGTCGCCTTGTCGGGGGTGAAGCCATCGGGACCGCAGATTTCCATGCGAAGGGCAAGGCCAAGGCCATCGACATCGCCGACGATCGCATGCCGCGACTGCAGGTCCTTCAGGCCTTCGAGGAAATGCGCGCCCTTTTCCATCACATTCGCGCCGAAGTCGGTCTCAGACACCATCTTCAGCGTTTCGAGAGCGACGGCCGTGCCCATCGGGTTGCTGGCAAAGGTCGAATGCGTGGAGCCTGGCGGGAAGATCGTCGGGTTGATCATCTCTTCCTTGGCCCAGATGCCCGAGAGCGGATTGAGACCATTGGTGATCGCCTTGCCGAAGACGAGCACATCCGGCGACACGCCGAAATGTTCGATCGACCAGAGCTTGCCGGTCCGATAGACGCCCATCTGGATCTCGTCGACGACAAGCAGGATGCCGTGATCGTCGAGGACCTTCTTGAGCTCCTTGAAGAAATTCATCGGCGGAATGACATAGCCGCCGGTACCCTGGATGGGTTCGATGTAGAAGGCGGCATATTCCGATTTTCCGGCCTTCGGATCCCAGACGCCGTTGTACTCACTTTCAAACAGCCGCGCGAATTTCTGGACGCAATAGTGCCCGTATTCTTCCTTCGACATGCCCTTCGGCCCGCGAAAATGATAGGGGAATTCAATGAACTGGGCACGCTCGCCGAAATGGCCGTAACGCCGGCGATAGCGGTAGCTTGAGGTGATCGACGTCGCGCCGAGCGTTCGCCCATGGTATCCGCCCTCAAAGGCGAACATCAGGCTCTTGCCGCCGGTATAGTTGCGAACGAGCTTCAAGGAATCCTCGACGGCCTGCGAGCCGCCGACATTGAAGTGAACACGACCTTTCGAACCGAATTTATGTTCGGCATCCCGAGCGATCAGCGCTGCGAGTTCGACCTTTTCGCGATGGAGATATTGCGAGGCGACCTGCGGCAATCGATCCAGCTGCCGATGCGCGACATTGTTCAAACGCTCGTTGCGATAGCCGAAATTGACGGCGGAATACCACATCTGGAGATCGAGAAATGGCGTCTCGGCTGCGTCAAAGACGAATGAACCATCGCAGCTTTCGAAGAATTTCGGCTTCTGCGAATAGTGAACCGTATCGCCGTGGGAGCAATAGGTCTCTTCGAGCCGTCGCAGCTCGTCTTCGGAAGCGATGGGGTGCATGCTTGCAGCAAGTTTCAGGTTGGAACGCATGAAGTCCTCTTCTCACGCAGTTTTTGCCACGGGCAGCGCAACAGGCTGTCGTGACGGGCTGGAAAGGATGGCTGCGACACTCGCCTGGATTTCGGCGAAACCGCTATAGGGGATGAAAGGAAGGCAGTTCGCGCGGCAATGATCCGCAAGCTTGGCCTTGGCGAAGACAAGCTGCGCCTCGTGGGAGACGCAGAAGTCACTGCGGCCGTCGCCGATATAGATATGGTTGCCGGACGGCCTCACCTGGGCGCATTTGCACACGCCGGCGCCGGCAGCGCAGGCTGCGCTCTTGAACGGAAAGCCGAGATCGAAATCGGGCATAGTGCAAGCGTGCGGGCGAGAAATCAGCTTGTTTGCGATGATCTGAATGTCTTCAAGACCATGTTTGGCAAGGACCCGCCTGATAAAATGATCGACACCGTCGCTGACGATGATGAGGCTTAACCCGTTCTCTTCACAGAATGCCTTGAAAGCTCCGAAGGCACTGTCGATTTCGATCGTGTCCAGGAATGCGTCGATGTCTTCGTGTTTTGCCTGAAGCAGCTGGATCTGGCGGCGCATGCACTGGGCGGCTGTGATCCTGCCGTTGGTCCACTGATCTTCGATCTCGCGCCACTCTGGACGCGCGAAACGGTCCAGAACCAGATCGGTCACGTCTTCTTTCGATATGGTTCCGTCGAAATCGCAAAACACCTGCATCGCATGCTCCTTCAATGTGACGAAGCATTTAGCGTCGCTACCTGAAGGCGAGATGAGGCGAATGTGAAGCGAAACTGAATTGACCGCTTATGCGGCAGGAATATCGAGATCCACCTTCAGGCCGGATCCCCAGGCAGGCGTGCCGAGGCTGATCCCAATGTCGAGACGGTTGCCGATATCGGCGACGATCGGCAATCCCAATCCCGCGCCCTCCTCCCCGGCTCGCGCGTCAAGGCGGTTGAACCGCTGAAATGCGGCTTCTCGCTGTTCGGGTGGGATACCGGGGCCGCTGTCTTCAATGGAGAGGCGAAAGCCGCGCGAGCTAGGTTCGATGCGTACCTCGATGCGACCGCCGGCAGGGGAATATTTGATCGAATTGTCGAGGAGATTATCGATCATGACGCGCAGCAGGGCACGGTCGGTCAAGACTTGTGGGTCGTGGGTTCCGACCAGCCCGGCATTGAAACCGCGGCGATTGAGCATGACCCCAAAATCCGCCAGGGCTGCCGCCGCAATCTGGCGCAGCGGCAACGCCTCCAGCTGCAGCGGCTGATGGCTGACCCGTGCAAGCCGCAGCAGCTGTTCTATGAGATGCATGGCGCGCTCGTTGCTGACAACAAGATCCTTCAGCAGGGCGGCGCGCTCCTCGTCGGAATCGGCACGATCGAACATTTGCAGAAGCAATTTGATGCCGGCCTGCGGTGTTCGCAGTTGATGGGCGGCAAGATCGGAAAAGCGCCGCTCCATTGCCAGCGAGTGGCCTAGCTTTCGCAAAAGGTTGTTGAGCGAGTGGACAAGCGGCGTCAGATCCCGCGGCAGTCTTCCCGTCGCAATCATCGACAGATCATCCGGCGTGCGGGTCCGGATCTGCGAGACCAGTCCCCGGACATTGGCAAGCCCGTTATTGATGGCGAGCCAGATGATGATGGCACTGACGGGCACAAGGACGAGCAGCGGAAAGGCGAGATTGAGAAGGATGTTATCGACAAGACCTTCCCGAAGGATGATCTTTTCGGCGACCTCGATGGTCACGTCGCTATTCGGGATCGGCAGAGAGTAGATCCGCCAGAGCTCGTTCTGATAGGTCACATCGGAGAAACCGGCCGAGAAGCGCTTGACCTCGGCTGGAAAGGCGTTGCTGCTGGCAAAGGCCAGCGCCGGCCCCTTCCAGGCGCGAAACGAATGGGCGTCGGCATAGTCGTCCGCGTCCTCGTTAAGCGCAAGCTGATTGTCCATATTGAAATCAAGATCCGGAACCTGCACCGTCGGCCTCGCAGTCAATCTTGTGAGGGGGTGCTTCATCAACGACCAGAGCACGTTGGCATCGTTGATCAACTGCGCATCGTAGATGTTGTCGATCTCGCGCGTTGCGCTGTGATAGGCGAAGATGCCGACGATGGCGATCGTGATGATGAGGGTCGGGAGAATGCGGAGAAAARGGCGTTGGCTGAGTGTCACTGCTGCCGCTCGACCATGTAGCCGACGCCGCGGATCGATCGGATGAAATCGGTACCGAGCTTCTTGCGCAGATTATAGACCGTCACTTCGATCGTATTGCTCTCGACCGAAACATCCGTGTCGTAGAGTGCATATTCGATATCGTTCTTCGTAACGTAACGTCCACTCCGCTCCATGAGGAGCCGTAACAGATGGAACTCCTTGGCCGGGATGTGAAGCTGTACGCCATTTCGACGCGCCACCATGGCTGAAGGGTCGAGCTCGACGTCGGCGCATCGAATGATGGTTTCGGTACGGCCCTGCCGTCGCCGGATAAGCGCACGCAGTCGGGCGAGCAGTTCGTCAAGGTCAAAGGGCTTGACGAGGTAATCGTCCGCACCCTCGTCCAGGCCGTTGACACGATCGCGCACGCTGTCAAGCGCTGTCAGCATCAGGATCGGGACGTCGTTGCCTCCCCTTCTCAGCGAACGGACAACCTCGAAGCCGCTTGCCTTGGGAAGATTGACGTCGAGGATCACACATCCAAATTGGCTGTCGCGCAGCGCATCGAGCGCCGTCTCGGCATCGCGGAACCAATCCACGCCATAGGCGTGCTTCTCCAATGCGCGTTTCAGCGAGGAGCCGAGAATGTAATCATCTTCGACCAGGAGTATGCGCACGTCCGCGTCCTTGCGATTTCAACTATCAACCTGCTTCTTCGGTCTCGATTGAGGCCGAAATCCGGGAAGGTTTCCGCGGGCTGTCCGAAGCCCTTCCACGCTACCACTCGGCATACGGCTCGAAGCAGCGAGGACGCCACCTCGTTGTTCAATGCCTTGACGCTCTCACGCCACGAGGGAACGCAAACTGTCCCAGCCAGCAGATTGCGGCTCGGCATTGTGTCAAATCAATGGAATTACCTCGCCGCTCACCTTGATGCGACAATTGCGCTAAGGGTCCCGCTGTATTTCGCGGCGGGACCACATGCAAGAACCACATGCCAACTAATGCGCAGCAAACCGTTCAGGTCGGAACGAAGCAAGCATAGGATGCTCCCTCCCCGTGGCGATTTCGAAAGCTTGCAACTCGCCCACGATGAGGCCGAGCGTTGCGCCACTGTGGCTGAAGGCAACATGGTAGCCTGCAATGGCTTTGAATGCACCGAGGACCGGTTCTCCATCGCCGGGGATTGGCTTGCCGCCGACGCCGATGGAAGCAACCTCAAGTTTCGGATTGCCCTCCAATACCTTCGACGCTTCTTCAAGCAAAGCCACAACGACTGAGTGGTCGATCTCATAGCTGCCATCCGGATTGATCTTCACGCCTTGATCTGCCGCCCAGTCGGCATCAAGCGAAAGGGTTCCGTCTGGTGCCGGACGCACCGCGACACGTGGCGTGTTCAGGACGGCCTTGAGGGGATGGTCAAGCCGTTTGGTCTGCACCAGAAGCGCAATCGGCGTCCCATCACCGATCGTCTGCCCAGAGTCGGCCGCCATTTCCGGTACGGCAGGGCCAGTGGCAAGAAGGACGGAATCCGCCTTGAAACGGGTACCGGATGTCGTTTCGACCCCGATGGCCCGCCCGCCCTCGACCACGACCCTGGCTTTGCCCTGATCCGTAATGAGCACGCCGCCCAGCGTAAGAAACTCCTCAAGCAAATGGTCGATCAATCGCGGCAAATCGACCCACCCCTCCCCCGGATTGAAGATGGCGCCCGGCGACGTGACGGCCCTTGCATCGACGCCCGGGGTCACACTCGCGATTCGGTCGGCCGAAAGATGCTGAGCGTCATAGCCAATCGAGGTCTCGTAGTCGAAGGCGCGAACGATCTCATTCCCCTCGCCCTCGGCGTCCCAGGTCAGGCCGCCCTCGAAGCGGAGCCAGTCCGCATCGGGGTTACGTGCAGCCAGCGTGCGATAACGGTCGATCCCTGCCATGCGCAACAAATGATAGGGTCTGGAGCGCATGCGCGCAGAATTGAGCCAGGAGAGCGAACGGCCCGAAGCGCCGTTGGCCGGCGGCCCGTCATTGACGATGGTCACCCGGATGCCGCGCCGGGCCAGCTGCAGACCGGTGGAAACGCCGAAGATACCGGCTCCGATGATGACCGTTGAACTGATGATGTTGTCGTTCATTTTCGTGTCTTTCAATGGTTGTGCGTGATGATCGTGAGAAAGATCAGAAGGTTTCCCAGCCGCCGGTCGTCGCTGAGCGAATGAGAACGTCAACCGCCTTCATGTTGGCGATGGCATCATCCAGCCCTGACAAGAGCGGTTCCTCCGTTGAAACGGTTGAGGCAAAGGCGTCGGCCTGCTCGCCGTATTCCTTGCGCAGTCAAGCACGCCCCATCCTATCGTTCGTGTCATTGTCATCTCCATGCGCCGGGTGGTCAGAGCACTTCCGCAAGGAAGCGCTGGAGGCGCGGGCTTTCGGGGTTGTCGAAGATCGCCTCGGGCGTTCCCGCCTCGACCACGCGGCCCTCGTCCATGAACACGACCTGATCGGCGGCCCGACGGGCAAAGCCCATCTCGTGGGTGACGACGACCATGGTCATTCCCTGCTTTCCAAGATCGGCCATAAGGTTGAGCACACCCTTGACCAGTTCGGGATCGAGCGCGCTTGTCACCTCGTCGAACAGAATGACCTCAGGCTCCATCGCCAGCGCGCGGGCGATCGCAACACGCTGCTGCTGACCACCCGAAAGACCACCGGGACGGTGATGCTGGCGGCTTGCAAGGCCAACATCAGCAAGCCGCGCCTTGGCGATGCGTTCGGCTTCAGCCTTCGGCAGGCCCTTGATCTTCGTCAGCGACAGCATGACGTTTTCGAGCGCCGTGTGATCGGGGAAGAGGTTGAAGTGCTGGAAGACCATGCCGACACGCCGGCGCAACCGCTCCGGTTTCATGGCGAGAATGCTTTGTCCGTCGACAAGGATATCCCCGCTCTTCGGCTCGACCAATCGGTTGAGGCAGCGCAAGAGAGTGGATTTGCCCGAGCCGGACGGACCAATGATACAGGTGACGCTACCAGCTTTCACCGTAAGATCGACGCCCTTCAGCACATCGAGTTCGCCATAGGCCATGCCGAGCCGGCACACATCGAGGCTGCCCCCCTTGAATGTAGGCTGAGATATGCTGCCGGTGCCGTCGAGTTCGCTGACCTCCTCCAGCCCACTGGTGATGATCGCAGGGCGTTGCTTTCCAAGTCTCAAGCGATTGTCGATCGCGTTGACGACATGGGTCAGCGGCACGGTGACGATGAGATAGAAAATGCCTGCGAGCAGCAGCGGCGAAAGATTACCGGTTACGACCGCCTGATCCTGCCCCACGCGAAAAATCTCGCGCTCCGATGCAAGCAGGCCGAGGAAGTAGACAAGGCTCGAATCCTTCACATTGCCGATGAACTGGTTGACAAGCGCCGGCAACACGCGGCGCACGCCTTGGGGCACGACGATCAGCCGCATGCCCTGGCCGTAACTCATACTCAGCGCTCGACACGCCTCCATCTGGCCGCGATCGACGCTCTGAATGCCTGAGCGGAAGATTTCGCCGATATAGGCACCGGCAATCAGACTGAGCGCCAGGATGCCAAGGGGATAGGGCGACGGGCCGAAGAGTTCGCGGCCGATGCGCGCAAAGCCCTGGCCAATCAGAAGAATGGTGACGATGGCCGGCAGACCGCGGAAGACATCGGTATAGACGCGAGCGGGAACGCGCAGCCAAGGTGAGCGAGAGATGCCCATGATGGCAAGCACCATGCCAATGACGACGCCAAGCACGGTCGAAGCCGCGGCCAGGATCAATGTATTCTTCAGGCCGACAGTGATCATGGTCGGCAGGACTTCGGCCATCGCATTCCAGTCAAGGAAGCTGCGACGCAGATTTTCAAGCCAGTTCATCAAATGGTCCCTTGCAAGAAAGGCCGGCCCGACCGACAGAGGTCGGACCGGAAGGTGGCATCACTGCTTGGGAAGATAGGCGTCTGGCATGGGGGTGCCGGGGAACCATTTTTCGTGGAGCTTTTTCCATGTTCCGTCCTGCATGGCGGCATGAAGACCGTTGTTCAGAGCTTCGCGCAGTGCGTCGTTGCCCTTGCGGACGACGAAGCCGGCCGGCGCATCAAAACTCGGGATGTTGATCGCCACCTTCAGCACTGGGTAACGCGCCGAATAGTCCTTGGCAGCCTCGTAGTCGAGGAAATGCGCATCGACCGTTCCGTTGTTGAGTGCCGACACAGCGGAATTGTTGTCCGGAAATTTCACGAGGTCGGCACTCGTGAAGTTCTTCTGTGCATAGATTTCCTGCAGCGTTCCCTGCACGACGCCGAGCCGCTTGCCCTTGAGGCCCGCAACGTCGGTAATGCCGGCATCCGACGTCAACACGGTGAGGTAACCCGCAAGGTAGCCATCAGAGAAATCGACCGTCTCCTTGCGCTTTGCGGTGGTACCGATCGCTGCGGCCGCAACGTCGAAGCGGCTGTTGGCGACCGATGGCATAAGGGCCGAGAATTCCTGGCCAGTGAAGACCACTTGCTCTTTTTTGAAGCCCATGCGCTCGGCGACATTGAGAAAAAGTTCGATGTCAAAGCCGGTGAAATTGCCGTCAGCGGTCGTGAAAGCGTAGGGCTTTGCGTCACCCATCGTGCCGACGCTGATAACGCCCGGATCGATCAGGCCATAGGGATTATCTTCGGCAGAGACCGGCGCCGCACCTGCTGAAAGGCCAATGGCGATGGCAAAAATGGCGACGCGAACTCTGGCGAAGGGGGACGTGACAATCTCGGGAAATTTCATCGTTTCATTCTCCTCTGGTGGTATCGTTTGCGATTTTCCACGATGCAGGGATCCCATCCGGGCGACGGCAGAAACCGCACGTCCGGCCCATGCGATCGCATGTCGGATTTCGAAGGATTTTTATATGAGACCGGTCTCTTTTCGAATTGAGACCGGTCTCATTGGCTTTTATCAATTGTTATCTTCGCATTTGCTAGTCGTCAATATCTCTTGTAAGGCTAGTTTTCATGAATCCGAACTCACCTCAAACCGCCTCCGTTACGGTGGCCGATGTCGCGCGCAAGGCGGGCGTATCAAAGGCAACCGCTGCGCGCGTGCTGGGCGGCTATGGGACCGTCAGCGATCGGGTGCGCGATGCTGTCACCGCCGCCGCCCGCGCGCTCGACTATCGGCCCAACGAACTTGCACGCAGCATGACGACGGGACGTTCCGGCACGATCGGCGTGGTCGTGGGCGATATTGAAAACCCCTTCTTCAGCCTCGCGATGCGCGGCATCACAGACGTCGCCCGACAAGCCGGCTTTACCGTCATCCTTATCAATTCGGGTGAAGACGTATCGGCAGAAAAAGCAGCGATCCGGACGCTGATTGCCAAGCGGGTAGACGGCCTGATCGTCTCTCCGGCCAAGGAGACCGACGTCGAGCATCTTCGGGAGGTTGTCGGTTCAGGACGGCCGCTGGCGTTGCTGGACCGCGGCATCAATGCTTTCGAGGTCGATACGGTCATTGCCGACGACCGGCAGGCAGCCGAGGGTGTCACACGCCAGCTTATCGCGTTGGGACACCGGCATATCGCCTATCTCACGGCCTGCGACACGCCCGATCACCTTTTTAGAACGCCTGGTGACATCAATACCGGTTCCGTTCGCAGGCGAATTGAGGGCTTTCTTAGCACCTGTCGCGAGGCCGGTCTTGGCCCGGTCGAACGTTGGATTCACATGGGCGCCGTGATCCCCGAGCAAACGCGTCAGATCGCCGAGCGGCTGCTCAAGGGAAAGGATCGCCCAACGGCAATCATCGCCTCCGACAGCGTGATCGGGCTGGAAGTGTTCAAGACGAGCCGCACGAACGGATTGGCAATTCCAGATGATCTGTCACTCGTCTCATTTCATGATGCTGACTGGACCGCGGTCACCTCTCCTCCCGTAACGGTCGTGCGCCAACCGGTCTATCAGCTCGGTGAAATGGCTGCGCGTCTCCTCGTCGAGCGCTTGAACGGGTTTGCGGGGCCAGGACGCGAAGTCGTCCTTCAGACAGAGTTCGTTGAACGTGCGTCTATCTCCAGCGCTCCGACCCTACCGTGATAGCCCTCCATGCGGTCCAGACGGCAACTGTCCTTGCGCCCATCATGACGGCACATCTACTGATCCTCTACTAAATCAGCAAAACGCGCTCGAAACCATCAGCAAATGCGCGTCAGGGCCCCTTTTTGGCGGCCCAGACGACCAATTCCGCCGAATTGCATCTGGTCACAATCGTACTATTTTGCAATCGACAAGGGCTCTAAGCATCGCCGCTACAGAGAAACGGACGGGGCTTTTAAGCCGGCATATTCCTCGTAGGAATCCTCGACGGTGAGGATATGGCTTCGCATCGTATCGGCGGCAAGTTCGCGGTTGCCCTGCAGGATGGCGACGAGGATCGCGTCATGTTCTTTGTACGATTTCGCCAAACGTCCCGTGGTCAGAAACTGTGCGCGACGAAACGGCGATAGCCGCCGACGTGTCGCGAGCGTGATCTCCACAAGATAGGCGTTGTGGCTGCCGGCATAGATCGCCGCATGAAACTTCTCGTTGAGCACATGGTAATGGCTCGGATCGTTTTCCTTGAGAATCTGGGCAAGGCCTTCGTGAATGGTCTCGAGATTGCGCCGTTCCGAAAGGGTCATGCTGGCGGCGGCGAGGCTTGCGCAAAGCGCTTCAAGCTCCGCCATGACGTGAAACATCTGCCGCAGATGTTCCGGCGAAGGACGGGTGACTATTGCGCTACGATGCGGCCGCGTCTCAACGAGGCCCATGGCTGCCAGGTCCCGGATCGCTTCCCGCAAGGGGGTTCGCGAAACGCCGTAGCTTGCGGCAATCTCGGTCTCGTCTAGCGGCATTCCCGGCGAGAGCTTGCCATCAACGATATCGTCTGCAAGGCGCGTGCGCACTTCCTCGGCACGCGTCAGCTTCCGCCGCGATCCGGCTTCCTTGATCAAGGAATTGTCTTCGCCCCGGCTGGGTCTAGTCTTCATTATGTTGTCCAAAGCAGCCATCTTTGCGAGTATTCTTATGTCGGACTGGTGAGCTTGCGCAACATGCTTCGACCTCGGCGTGTATTAGATGGACCCGTCGCCGATATAACCGCGCTATCGGCAAGCCTCCTCCAGCGCAGGAGAAGCGTGCAGGCGACGCTTGTAATGCCCACCAATACGCCGAACCAGATGCCGACGGGGCCGAGACCGAGCCCGAAGGCGAGAAAGATTGCGATTGGCATGCCGAGCACCCAATAGCCGCAAAGACCAATGATCATCGGCACTCTCGTGTCCTTCAAACCGCGCAGAGCGCCATTGGCTGCCGACTGCATGCCATCGAAGATGAGAAACGCCGCGAGGATCATGATCAGCTTCTGCGCCAGCGCCTGGATCGCCGAAAATTCGGCGACCCCTTCGGCGAGGAACATGCTGGCAATGTCTTCCGACGCCACGAGTAAGATCGCGCCGAACAGCGCCATCAGGCCGGCTGCGGCGATCAGTGAGAGATTGCCGGCCAGCCGGGCGACCGCGTCTCTGCCGGCACCCAGATGGTAGGCGACGCGGACGGTTGCCGCCTGGCCAATCGCAACGATCGGGTTGAAGGCGATGTTGTTCAGCGTATAGGCAATCTGGTTGGCAACGATCGCAACCGTCCCCAAGCCGCTGGTAATCAGTGTCAGCACCAGCGTCATACCGAGCTCCGCCGCATAGATCAGCGCGATTGGCCAGCCGATCGACCAGACATCCCTCGCCGCCTTTGCCGCCGTCGGAAAGGCGCTGCGGAACATCGAAAGCGGCAAATGTCCTCGAGCAATTGCATAGGTCGTCAAACCGCCGGCGATCAGCCACCAGGCGATCACATAGGCGAGGCCGGCACCCGCAATCCCATGGCCGGGATCGCCGAAGGCACCAAAGGTGAGAACCGACAGAAGCGGCACATACGAGAGCGCCCCAAGCCCGACCGACACCATGATCAGCCAGGATTTTCCCGATACCGAGCAATAGAGACGGATCGGCGCGATCCACAGGATAGCCGGTAGCGCCCAGGCCGCCCGGCTGATGAACTGCTCTACATCGCAAAGAATTTCGGACGCGACGCCGAACGGCGCAAGTACGGACGGCAGATTGAGGAGGATCGCCACCGATAGGAGCGAAAAAACGAGGCCGACCAGCACGGCCCCGCCATAGGCATAGGCCGCGCCATCCTCCTCAACCGTCGCCGTTTCGCTTCTTCCTTTTGCGGCCGCCATCAGCGGGTGCGCGCCGGCGATCACACCTTGGGAGACGACCGTCAGCGCCTGGATGAAGATGGCGCAGAGGCCACCGGCCGCGAGCGCCGAGCCGCTGAGGCGGCCGAGCATGACGCTCGCCGCCAGGCTCATAACGAGCTGGCTTGCCTGGGTCACAGCCAGGGGAGCTGCGATGCCTGCAAGCGAGCGCAGTTCATTCCATGTCGTACGGCTCATGCTTGTCCCGATCAGGCTGCAGCAACCTGACCGGCGAGGGCATCGATGACCTCCTGGGCGCTGCGGCGGGCGCCGGCCTGCAGATATTCCATGGCGACCAGCGCCGCATCATGTGCAGCCTGCCCAGAACCGGATACGCAATCCTCGATGACGCGGCAGTAATAATCGCCCTGGTGCGCATCGACAAAGCTGTAATGAATGCAGACATCGGTGAAGCCGCCGACGAAGAACAGGGTCTCGGCTTTGACAGCTTTCAGCAGGATTTCCATTTCGGTGCCGTAGAAGACCGAATAGCGGCGCTTGGTAATGCGCAGGTCATCCGGACGCATCTCCATTTCCTCGACTGGGAAGGGCGTGCCCGGCGAGCTTTCGAGGCAATGAATGCTTTCCGAGCCATCCAGCTCGCGCCCGAAGTCGATCAGGCTGTCGCGATGGGCTTCCTGCACGAAGATGACGGGAATGCCGGCCTTGCGGGCGGCATCGACGACCGACTTCGCACGCCAGTTGCGCTCGATGTGATCGCCCATGAATTCCAGGCGGGACGTCGTCGGACGCGGCATGAAGCCCGACTTCTGAATATCGACAACGATCAGGGCGGCACGACCGACGATCATAGGCTTCGGCACGATCGGATTTTCAGACGTCATTTTCCACTCGCTCGCTTTGAATAAACACCCTCGCCATCCCTCTCCTCGACCATCAGATTCGGTTGGGAGGAACGGCTTTCACGGCCGCAACTATACACGTCGAAATTCAGTATGCAACATTGCATACAATACGCATATTATTTGTGCATATGCCTATTTGGCTTCACGTTTTAGGGCGCATAGAGACAAACAAAAACTTCTTCAACTTCCATATCTATCTGTTTTCGTGAGATTCTTCCAACATGGCACGGCCGTTGCATAGTTCTTGATCATCCGCTCATGGGACAGTTAAGGAGAACATAGCATGGCATCCAGAAAGCCCTCCTCGCCTTCCGGTCAGGACAACAACTCGGCGATATCGCGCAGATCGGTCCTCAAAGCCGCCGGCGGCCTTGCCGCTGTATCGATCCTTTCGGCGCCCTTCGTGCGTCCCTCCTATGCCGCAGCAACGCTCAAGGTCTCGAACTTCGGCGGCTTCTTTGAGGAAGCTTTCGCAAAGAGCGTCTATCCGRCCTTCACCAAGCAGACCGGCATCGCGGTTCAGTCGATTCCGCAATCCGGCAGCTCGCAGTTCCTGGTCCAGCTCGGCCAGGCAATCCAGGCTGGCTCGGCACCCATGGATATCTGCTGCGCCGGTCAGGCGGACGTCATCCGCGGCCGCCAGCGCGGCCTCTGGGCAACGGTCGAAAGCTCGAAGCTCAAGAACCTCGGCAACCTGATGGAGGGTTTCGTCTATAGCGACGGCGGCAAGGTCGACGGCGTCGGCGCCATGGCCTGGTACATCACTCTGATCGCCAACCCGTCCGAATTCGAAAAGCTGCCGGACAGCTGGACGGAACTCTGGAAGCCGCGCGCTTCCGCCTGGGGCCTGCAAGGCGGCGGCAACAGCGTGCTGCTCGACATCGTCGCCTCTGTCTATTTCGGCGGCCCCCCGACGCTCGATACCCAGGAAGGCATCGACAAGGTCATCGCCAAGATCGCCGAGCTGAAGCCCAATGCAAAGCTCTGGTGGACCGACGAAGGCTCGATGCAAAGCGCCTATCAGAACGACGAGGTCGTCGGCGGCCTCTACTTCCACGACGTCTCGATGATCATGAAAAAGGAAGGCACCGACGTCGCTTCGATCTTCCCGAAGGAAGGTGCCGTGCTCGGCTACAACGCATGGTGCGTTCCGAAGGTCGCCCAGGTGAGCGACGCGACGATCGCCTTCCTCGATTGGAGCGCCACGCCGGAATGCCACGAACTGATCGCCCGCAATGTCGGCGCAGCACCGCTGATCGAGCGTTCGAAGCTCAGCTTGACGGATGACGAGTTCAACGCGGTTTCCTTTACCGGCAAGCCGATCGTCGTCGCGTCCGCGGCAAAGGTGAAGAACGCCGACTACATCTCGACGCAGATGCTCAAAATGCTCGGTCAGTAAGTCTGGACGGAATGATGCAAGGCTTGGAAATTTCACACCTCACGAAGTCCTTCGGTACAAACACGGTCGTCTCCGACGTCTCGCTTGCCATCGAACAGGGCAAGTTCGTCTGCTTTCTCGGTCCGTCCGGCTGCGGCAAGACGACCCTGATGCGGATCATCGCCGGCTTGGAGCAACCCACGAGCGGCACAGTGCGTCTCGATGGTCGTGACATCACCGGAATTCCGACGAACGAACGAAACTTCGGAATGGTGTTCCAGGCCCTTGCCTTGTTCCCGCATCTCGATGTGGCCGGCAATATCGGCTACAGCCTTCGCTATCGGACGATGGCGAAGCACCATAAGCAGGAACGGATCGACGAGCTTCTGAAGCTGGTCGATCTGCCCGACATGCAGTCGAGGCGGGTCGATCAGCTCTCCGGCGGCCAGCGGCAGCGCGTCGCGATTGCCCGCGCGCTGGCGCAGGAACCGCTTCTCTTCCTGATGGACGAACCGCTGTCGGCGCTCGATGCGAAGCTGCGCGACCATATGCAGGTCGAACTGCGGCAGTTGCAACAGAAGCTCAAAATCACCACGATTTTCGTCACACACGACCAGCGCGAGGCAATGACCATCGCCGACCAGATCGTCGTCATGGCGCATGGCAAGGTGCAGCAGGTCGGCAGCCCAATCGATATCTACCGCAAGCCGGTCAACCGGTTCGTGGCCGACTTCATCGGCCAGAGCAATATTGCCGAGGGAATTCTCGTCGATCGCGAGCATGTACGGATTGGCGAAAGCGTCGTTACCACCAGCCCCGCTTCCGCCGCGCTGAAGACCGGAGATCGCGTGACGGTCTGCGCTCGGCCGGAAAGCACACTCATCAGCCGGTCGGCCGCCGGCAGCGACGGCCCCTTCGGAACAGTCACCTTCGTGCGCGACCTCGGCTCGAGCGTCGAAGTCTTTCTCGAAAGCGGTGACCGTCAGGTGGTCGCTTCGCTCGCCCCGGCCGCCTGGGCTGAACTCGACGGCGGCCAAGAGTTTTCCATTTCCTTCGCACCGGGATCGGTGACTGTGCTGGAGGACTGACCATGTCGCGCGTATCCGGACAAGAAGGCATGAACCGGCAGCGCTTGTCGGTAGCGCTCGGTCTCGCCTGGCCGTTCTTCATGATCGTCGCCTTTTTCGGCGTGCCCTTCGTGCTTCTGCTGCGCGTGAGTGTCGCCCGCGTCGATCCCGCCTATTACGAGGGCAGCGGCTGGTCGCTCGAAGCGATGGCAAGCCTGTTCCAGCCGATGGTGATGAACGGGCTCGCTTTCTCGCTCTGGCTTGCGCTGACGGTCGCCACGCTCAGCATGATCATCGCCTTCCCGGCGACCTATTTCATCACCCGGATGAGCCGCAAGGCGCAGATCGTCTGGCTGATCGGTCTGCTGACGACGCTTGCGCTCTCCGAAGTGCTGATCACCTTCTCCTGGCAGATCATTCTCTCCAAGCGGGTCGGTATATCGAACATCGCCGTCTTCCTCGGCTTCCTCGACAAGCCGGTATCGCTGACCCCGAGCTTTTATGCCGTCGTCAGCTGCCTGATCTATGTCGTCATCCCCTTTAACGTGATGACCATCTATCCCGGTCTGTCGCGCATGGATGCCTCCTATATGGAAGCGGCGTCCACCATGGGGGCGCCTCCGATCCGGGCCTTTTTCAACGTGCTTCTGCCCCTGATGCGCAAACCGATCGCCACCGCCTATCTGACGACTGTGGTGATGACGATCGGTGCTTATGTCGCGCCTCTCGTGCTCGGCGGCCCGAGCAATTGGACGATCGGCGTCATCATCAGCGAAGTCGCCAATTCCGCCCAGAACCTGCCGCAGGCCTCCGCAATCGCAGTCTTCCTGATGCTGGTCACCGGCGCGATGATCCTGGTGATTAACCGCATCGGCGGGAAAGGATACACGTCATGAGCCGGTTTGCTCTCAAGCTCGTGCGCCAGTTCTTCCTCCTCTGCCTGGCCTTCTTCCTGGCGGCGCCGCTCATCATCGTTGCAGGCGTCAGCTTCAACACCACAGCGCAGATGACTTTTCCGCCGCAGAATATCAGCCTGCGCTGGTATTGGACCTTCATGGAAGACCCGGCATGGACCTCGGCCTTCCTGCGCTCCGTCGTCATCGCGATCGCCTCTTCGCTTCTGACGATCACTGTCGCCTTTCCGATCGCTTATATGCAGTGGAAGACAAATTCGCGCTTTGCAAAACTGCTGGCCGGAATGGCGGGCGTTCCCTTCATCCTGCCGCCCGTCGTCATCGCTGTCCTGTTCCTGTTGTTCTGGGGTACGGTCCGCCATGTCGGCCAGATCGAGAACATCGTCATCAGCCATGCCGTGACCTTCATCGCCGTGCCGCTGGTGATGATCTCACTTGGCTTTTCGGGGATCGACAAGTCACTCGTCGAGGCCGCCCGGACGATGGGCGCGCGCGAAAACGATATCCTCAGAACTGTCGCCATACCGATCGTCCTGCCTTTCGTCATCTCGAGTTTCATCTTTGTCGCGATCTTCAGCCTCAACGAATATGTGATTGCCTTCATGGTGGCGGGTTTCACCGCCGAGACGATGCCGGTCAAGATCTTTTCCAACATGCGCACCGGCTTCTCGCCGACCATGTGCGTCGGCGCCGTCCTGTTCATGCTGATCGGCCTGTTCGGCTTCATCACCGTTGCTCGCCTGGGCAATCTTCCGAAACTTCTCGGCGCACGTTTCTAGATCGAAGGAGCATCCCATGCCAAAGAAGCAAAATCCCATGATCGTCGGCCAGCCGGTCCTGATCGTCGTCGACATCCAGAAAGTCGGTTTCGACGATGACGGCTCGATCCCTCTTATGCCGGGCATCATCGAGCGCATGCGCAAGGCCCGTACCGTCATCGATGCCGCCCGCGAAGGTGGCGTGCCGATCATCTTCCTGCAGGAAAGCCACCGCAAGAGCGGCGTCGATTACGGCCGCGAAATGGATGGCGACGAAGACATGCACCTGCGCGAAGACTGGGAGGGCACCAAAATCGCCGCCGAGGAAGTCGGCTTGCGTGACGACGATTACGTGATCGTCAAGCGCCGCTATTCCGGTTTCATCGGTACCGACCTGCAGATCCTGCTGCGTGGCCTGAAAGCTGAGACGCTGATCCTCGTCGGCGGCCTCACGAATATCTGCGTCCATTATACCTTCGCGGATGGCCACCAGTCCGATTACCATTGCCGCGTCGTCGAGGATTGCGTCGCGGGATCCTCGATCGAGGCGCATGACGCCGCGCTCGCCAATATGGAATATCTGCAGCATGGCGCCCGCCGTACCGCTGCAGAGATCAACGAAGCATTCCTCGCTTTCAAACAGGGGAAGGCTGCCTGACATGCAGGATCGCTTGAAGACGGAAACACGCCGCATCTGGTCGGGGCTTGCCGCAGAAATCGAGCAACTGTTTGCCGAGATGTGGAAAGTGCCGGAACTGCCGGCGCTGGAATACAAGTCGCAGGCGATCCTCTGCGACTTCATCGAACGGCACGGTTTTTCGGTCGAGCGCGGCGTCGGCGGCGTGCCGACCTCATTCATCGCCCGCATCGCCAAAGGCGACGGCCCCACAGTCGGAATCCTGATCGAATACGATGCGCTGCCGAGCCTCTACAATGACGCGGTTCCCTACCGGCGGGGCAATCGTCGCCTGCCCGGCCATGGCTGCGGCCACAATCACATCGGCCCGGCCAATACCGGCGCCGGCATCGCCGCCGCAAAGGCGATGATCGAACTCGGACTGCCCGGCGAGATCGTCATCGTCGGTTGCCCGGCCGAGGAAATCGGTTGGGGCAAGCTTGCGCTGCAGGCGGCCGGCGTGTTTGACGGGCTCGACCTCGTCCTGACCTCGCACGGCGACTACCAGAACGGCTCGCTTGCCCGGCCATGCCACGCCATGGCGAGTGGCGAATTCAAGTTCATCGGCGAAAGCGCCCATGGTGGCAAGACCGCCACCCGCAACGCACTGCTGGCCGCAGAAGCCGCCTATGCGGAATTCGACGGCCTCCGCAAGGAGGTTCCCGGCCTGCAGCTGAAGCACGTCTATCGCTTCGCGGGCATCACACCCGGCGTGACGCCTGAGGAAGTGCGCCTCTGGTCCTCCGTCCGACATCATGACTTCGACATAGTGCAGCAAGGTTACCAGCTGATGCTCGACACCTACAGCCGGATCGCTGCCGAACAAGGCGTTGAACTGGTGGCCGAGCAGATCGCCAATTGCCGCGGTTATCTCGGCAATGACACCGTCGCACGTGTGCTGGATACGTGCCTGAGGGAAATCGGCCCGCCGCGCTGGACCGAAGCCGATATCGAATGGATGGAGCAGCTTTCCGCCGCCTGTGATCCCGGCAAACCTTTCAAGCTGCATCGTGAACTCGAATATTTCGACACTGGCATCGATTATTACGGCCAGGATGACGGCGACATCAGTTGGCATATCCCGCTCGGACGGGTTAACTGGGCCTATCCAGACAATGTGCCGATCCATCACTGGGCATGGACGGCGCTGTCAGGACATTCGTCGAGCAGTCCGGGGCCGCTGATGGCGTCGGAAGCGCTTGCCATGGGCGCAATCACATTGCTGGCATCGCCGGAAACGATCGCTACCGCCAAGGCGGAACTCAGCGAACGCACCGGCGGCAAGCGTATTCCGGGACCGGCACCGACGATTTCCGACGTGCTGGCAAAGGATCCGCAGTCCTTCTGGGACGCGACCTGGGCGCGCTGAAGCACCCCGCTCATCATAATGTAAAGGCTGATGTCCAGGAGGAACCGGATGAAGGGCATGCTTGACGACTTCCGCATATTCGAACCATATCCAGGCATATTCGCCTATTATGACGGGCGCATCGCCGGCAAGCGGCTCTATTCGGAAGGGCCCAACTGGCTCGACGACGGCGCCTTCAGCCTCGGCATCGCATCCTATGCGATCGTCGATGGCAATGAGGCGCTGGTCTACGACACCCACATAAGCCTAGACCATGCCCGCGCCATCCGCGCCCATCTGGAAGCGCGAGACATCTCGAAGATCACGGTCGTCCTCAGCCATTTTCACAACGACCATATCGCCGGCAACGAGGTATTTGCCGATTGCATCATCGTCGCGAATGGCGCGACCGCCCGGCTTCTCGAAGCGGAAAAACCGCGCATCGCCGCACGCCTGCCGAAGATCGATCCTGTCATCATGCCGAACAGCCTGTTCGACGGCAGCCGGTCGATCACGGTCGGAAGCCGCGCGATTGAACTCCACGAGTTCAACATCCACAGTCCCGATGCGACGATCCTATGGCTGCCTGAGGAGCGGCTTCTGTTTGCCGGCGACACACTCGAAGACACCGTCACCTACATAACGGATGCTGCCGCCCTGCCGCAGCATCTGGAAGAACTGAAACGTCTGCGCTCCTTTCCCATCGCCCGTATCCTCCCCTGCCATGGCGATCCGGATCGTATTTTCGCAGGCGGCTACGAGCCTTCCTTCATCGACGCGACGATCCGGTATGTCGAGGCGATGAGTGACGAGGCGCCAGAACCGGAGATCTGGCGCAAGCCTCTGGCCGAAGCGGTCAGAGAGGATGTGAAAAGCGGTGCGCTGATCTACATCCCCGCCTATGAAGATGTGCATGTCTCCAATATCGCATTGCTGAAGACCTTCCGAGAAAGGTGAGGCGTTTACGAACGCTCTCCAATGACATCCACTACGCCAACGGACCCGGCCTGGGCGATGACCGGATTTATGGAGCATCCTTGAACAAGCGGCACGGGGGATCAGACTGAAGTTTCGGGTTCATGCAGGCTATGCCGGTCTGCAATCTCACGCTGATGTGCAATCCGATCGAGCCTCTGCCCCGACCCCCTCGCGTGATGGTCTTGATGAGATTCGAACTGCCAGACTGGGAGCTTCCGACAACATTATCGTTCACCGCGAAGCAAGATCGGGTGACTGCATCGACGCTCGAAACCGTGGCCGAGGATATGGGAATGCTGCCATAACCTCTGGCAACAGATAAAGCACTGGCGGCCGTTCTGGCGCAGACACTCGAGCGAGGTGGCTTCGCCATCGATGATCTTAACCGCCAGATCTATCAGATGACCATGCGGCAAGCAGATGGCAACGTAGCACGGGCAGCCCGTAGGCTCGGGCTCAATCGGGCCCAGTTCGCCTATCGGCTGGGTCAGATCAGCAACGGAAGGAGCCGCTAAAACAATGCTGCCGCTGCCAACTCCCAGGCTATGAGCGATTTCGGCGGGTGCTTCAATCCAAAAACGTCTTCCTCAAGCGATGAATATGAGCAGCACCGATGCCGCAGCAGCCACCGATTATTGTCGCACCCGCTTCGACCCAGGAGCAGGCATAACGCGAATAGGCATCGTCATTCAGATCGTTGCGGGTGTCGTGCAGACCTTCATTGGCGGCTGCGTCGCCTGTTTCCCCTTCGAATGCATTGGCGTAGACGCCGATTTCGATGGAAGCATCCATCTTTCGGAAGACCCGCGCTGCCGTCTCCACTGCCGCCTGCATGACTTCGGGCTTGCTGCAATTGAACAGGAGAGCCTCGGCGCCCGATGAAACCGCCCAGGATGCCGCGTCCTCGACCCTTTCTTCGGAGCGAAGCTTCGGTTCGCCGCCACTGAGGGCTGCCTCGTCATCCGCCAATGTGAAGGAAATCCAGAACGGCTTGCCTAATGTCGCCACCGCCTTGCGGACAGCCTCTGCCTCGGCGATCAGGCTCAACGTCTCGCCGAGCCATATATCGACGAAGGGGCCGAGGTTCTCGACAAGCACCTTAAGATAATCCTGCACCCGCGAAGGCTGAAAATTCTGCGGCTCGTATGAACCGAAGATCGGCGGCAGCGACCCGGCGACCAGCACCTTGCGCTCCGTAACGGCATCCGCCGCCTCGCGCGCCAGGCGACCGGCGAGACGGATCAGCGCCGGCCCTTCCTTCCGGAACCGATCCTCGCCGATGTGAAAGGGCACGAGTGCATAGCTGTTCGTCGTAACGACCTCAGAACCGGCGGCGATGAATTCCTGGTGTACCTTGCGGACGATATCCGGCGCGTTGATCAGCGCCAATGCCGACCATTCCGGTTGTTTCAGTTCCGCGCCCAGCCGCAGCAGCTCGCGGCTCATGCCGCCATCGAGAATTCGCGTCGTGCTCATGAAGAGGTCTCCATTCAGGCTGTCGCGCCGTCAGCGGCGGCGGGCTTTTCATAACAAAGTGGGCGAGTTGCGCGTGGTTCGTGCGCCAGGGAATTCATGAGCCAGTCCTTTTACGTCGGCCTAGCGGCGGACCGGCACCTGCGCTTCGAGACCTCGAAAGACGCGGGCGATCACTGCGGTCAGCGCGAGATAGAAGAGGGTGACGACCAGCAGCGGTTCATAGACGAGCAGCGTGTCCTGCCGAACCTTGTTTGCCAYGGCGTAGAGATCCATCACCGTCACCGTAAAGGCGAGCGGTGTCGCCTTGAGCTGCATGACGATCTCTCCTGCAATCGTCGGCAGGGCGATGCGAATGGCACGCGGCAGCCAGATGCGGCGGGTCAGCATCCAGGGTGAAAGGCCGAAGGCCCGGCCCGCTTCGAGCTCGCCCTTGGGAACTGCAAGCAGCGCGCCGCGCAACACCTCTGCCTCATAGGCGGCATAGTTCAGGGTGAAACTGACGGCGGCAAAGAAGAAGCCCTCGCGCAAGACTGGCCAGAACAGGCTCTGGCGGATGCCGGGGATCATGGGGAGCAGCGAGCCCACCCCGTAGTAGAGGAGCCATAGCTGTATCAATAGAGGTGTACCGCGGAAGAAGGTGCAGTAGCTGCGGGCGAGCAGCCGTGTCAGCCCGCCGCCGCTGACCTGCGCGAAGGCGAGACCGATGGCGATGACAAAGCCGAACATCACGGAGATCACCAGCAGGCAAACCGTCTGCCAGGCGCCCGTCAGAAGCAGCGGCCAATAGGAAGAGATCCAGGTGAAACTCATGGGGCGCTTTCTTCAGGCAAGGCGCGGCTGCCCTCGCCGTACCCGTCCCTCGATCAGCTTGACGATGACGTTGGAAACGAGCGTGATGGCGAGATAGAGAAGGGCCGAAGCGAGGAAAAAGACGAAGTAGTGTTTGGTGCTTGCCCCGGCAAGACGGGTGGCGAGCGCCAGCTCCTGATAACCGACGACCGCGACCAGTGCGCTGTCCTTCGTGACCGACATCCAAAGATTGGCGAGACCCGGCAGGGCGTTTGGCAGGAGCGCCGGCAGCAAGACCCGGCGGAACCTCAGCACCGGTCCCATGCCGAAGGCCTTGGCGGCATCGATCTGGCCGACAGGAATGGCGAGGATCGCGCCGCGCAGTACCTCCGTCATGTAGGCACCCTGCACGAAGCCCAGCACCATGACGGCCGCGACGAAGCCGTTCACATTGACCGGTGGCAGGTCCAAGGCGGCCAGGAGCCGGTTCAGGCCATCGGTGCCGGCATAATAAAGCCCAACGATCAGGATCAGCTCCGGAACGGCGCGGATCACCGTGGTGTAGAAATCGAGCAGCAAGCAGAGCCCGCGATTGCCCGAAAGCTTTCCAAGCGCACCACCCGTGCCGAGCAGCAGGCCGATCGTGAAGGCGCAAGCTGAGATGGCGACCGTGGAGACCGCACCTGCCAGAAGAACGCCACCCCATCCCGGAGGATAGGGAGACAGCAGGTCCAGAATACCTTGTTGCGTGGTCGCCATTATCAGGACTGCTTACTTTGCGCCGTAGATGTCGAAATCGAAGTATTTCTTGGTAATGGCGTCATACTGGCCGCTGGCCCGTACCGCAGCGATGGCCGTGTTCAGCTTGGCTTTCAGCTCCGTGTCTTCCTTGCGCAGGCCACCCGAAACGCCGGCGCCGAGAATTTCCTTGTCGTCGGTGACGTCACCCATCTTGGCGCAGCAATCCTTGCCGCCATCGCTCTTGAGGAAAGCGTCAAGCGCCAGTGAATCGCCAAAGACATAGTCGATACGGCCGGAGGCGAGATCCTGAAAAGCCTCGTCGAGCGTCTGGTAGGTTTTTTCTTCCGCAGCCTCGGCGAAATACTTCTTGTAATATTCCGACTGGATCGTCGACACCTGGATGCCGATGGTCTTGCCCTTCACGTCTTCGGCTGTGGCGCCCGGCTTCTGGTCCTTGGGACCGATCAAAGTGCTCGGCGTGTTGTAATATTTGTCGGTGAAGTCGATCACCTTCGAGCGTTCCGCGGTGTTCGACATCGACGACCAGATCACGTCGAACTTCTTGCTCTGGAGAGCCGGAATGAGACCATCCCAGGAAATGTCGACGATCGAGCATTTCTCCTTCATCTCATCGCAAACGGCATTCATCAGGTCGATTTCCCATCCCTGCCATTGGCCCGACGCGTCCTTGGCGAAGAAGGGCGGATAGGATTCGTTCATGACGCCGAAGCGGACTTCGGCCTGTGCGGTGACGGCGGAAAGCACGAGTGCCGCGCCGGCGAAAAGCGTGGGGAGCAGTTTCATTCGCAGGATTCTCCTGGTTTGTGTTGTCGACGAGAGTTCGCGCATCAGTGGGCGCGCAGACCGGTAAATTCCCGGCAGCGGGCGCTCACCGGCGCCCCGAATATCTGCTCCGGCGGACCTTCTTCCTCGATCCGTCCCTGATGCAGGAAGAGAACACGGCTCGAGACATCCCTGGCGAAGCGCATTTCATGCGTGACGATCAGCATGGTCCGGCCTTCTTCCGCGAGATCACGGATGACCTTCAGAACTTCGCCGACCAGCTCCGGATCAAGCGCCGATGTCGGCTCGTCAAACAGCATGACATCAGGGTTCACGCAGAGCGCTCTTGCGATTGCCGCGCGCTGTTGCTGACCACCGGATAAGAAAGCGGGATAGACGTCGCGTTTATCGAAGAGCCCGACCTTGTGGAGCAGTGCCTCGGCCTTTTCGATGGCCTCGCGCCGCGAAATGCCCATGACGTGCACCGGCGCCTCGATGACATTTTCCAGCACCGTCCGATGGGCCCAGAGATTGAAACTCTGGAAGACCATCCCCAGCCCGGTCCGCACCCGCTCGATCTGCCGCCAGCTGCGCGGCTGCGGCCGTCCGCCCCGACCGATCTTCAGCACAATCTCCTCGCCGTTGACCGCAATCCGGCCACGATCCGGCATTTCCAGGAAATTGATGCATCTGAGGAAGGTGCTCTTACCGGAGCCCGACGAACCGATGATCGAAATCACATCGGACTTGTGGGCCTGCGCCGAAATACCCTTGAGAACCTCTTGCGAGCCGAAGCTTTTATGAAGATCTTCGACGCGAAGAGCAGGAAAGGGTTGATCCGACATGCATGGTTCCGGCTGAACTGAATTTGCGAAGGATAATGATAAAATAACGCGGTTTTTTCGCGCAATTTTCATCCATTATGCATATTTTATGCAAAATAATCTTCCCTGTGCGGCAAATGCGGCAGAATGCGTGAAGTGTCGCGGCAAGAATTGGACTGGACAATGGAACAACTGGATCGTTTTGACCGTGACATTCTCGATATCGTTCAGCGCGACTGCCAGCTGAAAGCCGAAACGATCGCCGAACGGGTCGGGCTATCGGTCTCGGCCGTGCAGAGGCGGTTGAAGCGCCTGCGCGAGGAAGGAATCATCAAGGCGGAGGTGGCCGTCGTCGACCGCAAGGCGACGGCGACATCGATGGTGTTCATCGTCGGGATGGAGATCGAGCGGGACAATTACGACGCGCTGGCGAAGTTCCGCCTCTGGGCAGAGAAGCAGGATCACATACAACAGGTCTATTACGTCACAGGTGCGGTCGATCTGATCGCGATCGTCACCGCCCGCGACGTCGAGCACTATGACGACATCGCGGCCCTGATCATGGCGGAAAACCCGCAGATCCGCCGCATGCACACGAATGTTGTGCTGCGAGACGTCAAGCTCGGTCTGTTCGTCCCGCTGGAATAGCGTCCGAGCAATAGTCCCGCCACCCCGCTTGGTTTGGGCAGCGGAGAGGCCGCAGGTAGCACCGGCCATTTATTGGGTGACAATCAAGGCTCAACAGACCTGACAGTTCATTCCTCGGGCACGCCCTCAAGAAGGCCATCATAGACATCCATGAGCGCGTTGGTGATCGCCTGACCCAGCGCGTTTCCGGCGTGGCGAACATCGTCATCGGTGCCGTCCCGCGCTGCCCTTGCAAGCTCGAAGCCCTGGTCGCCAACGATTTGCTTGGCCATTTCGATTGCCCATAGTCCGAAATCGCCGCGGTTATCGATCTTGATTGTATCGTTCATGCGCTGGGCTCCTGTGATCAGCAGCGAGGATTTACCCACTCGCGCCAGGAAAGGCCAGCCTTCGACGTGGCGTGATCTGTCCAGGATCGGACGTTCTTGTGAACTACGACATTTATTCCGCTGGTTGTCCCAAGGAGCCCAGTGGAAGTCAAAGGCGCAGCGATTGCTTGGCGGATCGTTCGATCCAAGGATTTTCTGCGGTGAATTCGTTTATGGCGATCTTGAAGAGCTCCGGGGACCATGCAGGTTTGACGGCGCTTTGCTCCAATCCGACTTTTCAAGATTATTGTCGATTTGCGAATGGCTGCTTCGTTGTCAATATGAGCGGGCTTGTTCAGCGGCAATAGTGCCGGCGTCTCGCTACCGGAGGATCTTCCAATGCGTTTCATGTCTATCGTCACATCTACCGATTTCATGCATCCAACGCCGGAGCTTGGCGAGGCTATCGGCAAGCTTGCCGATCGGGAAATCAAGGCCGGCCGCATGCTCGACACCGCAGGGCTGATGCCGCTCGCGACCGGTGCCCGCGTCACGATCCGTGAGGGCAAGCTGAATGTGATCGACGGGCCTTTCGTCGAAGCCAAGGAGGTCGTCGGCGGCTATGCGATCTTCGAGCTGCAAAGCAAGGAGGAGGCTGTGGCGCTGGCGGTCGAATTCATGCAGTTGCACAAGGATCTTATGCCCGGCTGGGAAGGCACGTGTGAAGTGCGCGCCTATTTTGAACCGGGTGCGGAGGGGATCTGCGACCCGCTCGCCGAAGCAAGGGCATGATCCTCTCGACCTGTAATCGGGACGGATGGCCGTGACGGTCGCCGGCACCCATCAAACGATCCTGGCGGTCTGGCGGATCGAACAGCCGCGGCTTATCACCAGCCTGGCACGATTGCTGCGTGACGTGCCGCTGGCCGAGGATCTGACCCAGGAAACGCTGACTGTCGCCCTGGAACGATGGCCGAAGACGGGAATCCCCGAGCGGCCCGGCGCATGGCTCATGACCACTGCCAAGCGTCGGGCGCTCGATCATCTGCGGCATCGCCGGATGCTGGATCAGAAGCACGAGATGATTATCCGGGAAATGGAAGCAGAAGAGCAGATCATGCCAGATCTAGACACGCCTCTGGATGACGATATCGGCGATGAAATGTTGCGCCTGATATTCACGGCGTGCCATCCGCTGATCTCGCGCGAGGCGCGTGTGGCCCTGGCCTTGCGGATGATCTGCGGCCTGACGACATCAGAAATCGCCCGGGCATTTCTGGTGACGGAAGCGGCGATCGCCCAACGCATCGTCCGCGCCAAGAAGACGTTGTCTGAATCGGGGCTGGGCTATGAGACACCGCATGGCGAGCAGCTGTCGCAACGTCTCGCCTCGGTGCTGGAGGTCATCTACCTGATCTTCAACGAGGGTTACACGGCCGCCCGCGGCGACAACTGGTTTCGGTTGCAATTGTGCAATGAGGCACTTCGGCTGGGCCGGGTTCTAACGTCAGTGGCGCCGCAGGAGCCGGAGGCGCACGCTTTGCTGGCTTTGATGGAGCTGAACGCGTCCCGTGCTGCGGCGCGGACGGATGCGGCCGGCAATCCGATCCTGCTGCTCGAACAAAATCGCGGCCGCTGGGATCAATTGCAGATTCAGCGCGGGTTGAAGGCGTTGATGCGGGCACAGGAGCTTCACGGCGCCGGAGGGATCTATGCCCTGCAGGCCGCGATCATCGCATGTCACGCAAAAGCGATGAACGCCGATGAAACCGATTGGAGGCGGATCGCCGATCTCTATGCGGAACTTGCCGGGCTTCTGCATTCGCCGATCGTCGAACTCAATCGAGCCGTGGCCATCGGCATGGTCGAAGGCACCGAGGCGGCGCTGGACATTATTGAAAGCCTGCGCGATGAGCCTGCATTGAAGAACTATCATCTACTGCCCAGCGTCCGCGGCGATCTTCTTTATAAGCTTGGCCGATACGACGAAGCGGGGCGAGCCTTTGAAGCGGCAGCCGCGCTTGCCGAAAATAAGAGGGAGCGTGATCTCCTCATGCGCCGTGCTGGCGAAGCTGGCGCCGCTGCGAAGGGTTGATCCGGCTGAGGGCGGCCCTTTTTTACTTTAGGCTATTCTAGAGTCTCAAGGCGGCCCCATCTGACTCCGGTCTCCAGACGATCAGATCTTATTACGCTTTTTCCGGATGGACGCTGCTGAAGCGGTTGACGCCGCTTGCCCGGATGATGATGCGTGAGGCGGAAGATCCGGTGAGCTCGGGGGGCTTCCTCAGAACGTAGGTCTAGCTGATTTCGGGTTGCGTGCCAGTGATAAAACTGCGCGCAACGGCCGAAATCGCATCGGCAACCTTCGACATGGATCCAAGATGCGGAGAGCGCAGCATCACGACGTCCAGATGCATATCCTGGTCGCTTATGTTGACCCTCTCGATGCCATGTGGCGGCGAGCTTTCAAACAGGCGTCTGGGCATCAACCCGAGACCGAAGCCCCTGCGCACCAGCGCGAGCTGCATACCTGCATCCTCAATTTCGGCCGCAATCGTCAGGGGCTGGCGCTGGCCGGCCAACAACTCTGCGAGACAACGGCGAGCGTCGCAGGGTTCTGGGCTCAATATCCACGTCCTGTTCGCTGGATCATCGGCTCTGCTGGTTCCGCTGGCACCGATGACGATCAGTTTTTCGTCGCCGATATTTTCGGCCTGCGGATATCGGGATCGCTCGGATAACACGATGGCGGCATCGAGATGCCCCAACCGGAACTGCTCGACAAGTTCCTGGCTCCATTGCGATTTCAGCCGCATCGACACCTTAGGAAAACATGCCGTCACCGAGCCGAGTTCTCCGGCGAGACTGTCATGCGCAAGGCCCTTGGCCACGCCGAGCCGGAAAAGGCCATGCGCCTCCGGCGCCGCCACAACGGCCTTCATGTTCTCGAAAGCAGTCAGAATATCGCGACTACGAGCCAGCACTTCACGTCCTGCCGGCGTCAGAACCGGCGGCTTCTGCCGACGGTCGAGCAGCGTGACGCCGAGTGCCTGTTCAAATCTCTGGATCTGACGACTGACGGCTGGCTGGGTCAGCGGCAAACGTTGCGCGACCCTTTGAACCGATCCTTCATCGGCAAACATCACGAATGTCCGCATCTCGTCAAACATGTTCATTCCACATACTTATTTTGCATATTATGAATTTGAGTATCACGGATATCAAGGTCATTTTGCGGGCACGGATAAATCAACCCGGAGAAATATGATGAAAGCGATCGTCCTCACCGAGGCAGGCAGCCTCGACAATCTGACACTGCAAGAGCGCCCGATGCCACAGCCCCAGCGCCAGGAAATCCTGATCCGCGTCAAGGCAACGGCACTCAACTATCGGGATCTCGAAATTGCGCAGGGACATTATCATACGGCATTCAGGCTGCCGCTCATCCCCTTGTCGGACGGCGTCGGCGAGGTGATTGCCGTCGGTCGTGACGTAACTCGTTTCAAAATCGGCGACAGGGTCTGCAGCACGTTCTGGCAACGCTGGACCGGCGGTTCCTTTCGGATGGCAGAACCGTCCTACCAACGCGGCGGCCCGCTCGACGGGCTTCTTTCGGAATATGCAATTCTCGATGAACAAGCAGCCGTTTTCGCGCCGCGCAATCTGAGCGATATTGAAGCGTCGACCTTGCCGTGCGCCGCCGTTACGGCGTGGCAAGCCCTTGTAACGGAGGGGCACATCAGGGCTGGAGAAACCGTTCTTGTCCAGGGAACCGGTGCGGTATCGCTTTTTGCACTGCAGTTCGCCCGCGCGAGCGGCGCTCGTGTGATCGTCACCTCCAGCAGCGACGAAAAGCTGGAACGCGCAAAGGGTCTCGGTGCATTTGGTGGGATCAACTATCGACGCACACCGGAATGGTCTGCCGCCGTTCTCGATATGACTGACGGTCGTGGCGTCGACCACATCATCGAGGTCGGAGGACCAAAAAGCTTTGAGCAGTCGCTAAAGGCGGCATCCCGTCGCGGCCAGATCAATGTGATCGGCTACCTTGGTGGCATACAGGGCACGATCAATCCTCTCGATATCTTTCGAAAACAAATAGACGTTCGCGGCATTCCTGTCGGATCGCGTGAATCCTTCGAAGCCATGAACCGGGCCATAGAAGCCCTCGACCTCAAGCCGGTAATTGATCGTGTATTCGATTGGACAGACGTTGCAAATTCGATGCGCTATTTCTCAGCCGCTTCCCGTTTCGGAAAGGTTGTGCTGCAACTCGCCGGATGAAGCATGCTGCGGACGATCTCTCGGAAGGTGGGTTCCGCTACCTATGTCTTCGCCGTAACTACGGACAACCACATTTTTGTCGAGCACTGTGTTAGATCAAACCGAGAGCCAGCGACACCGGCTTGCCTTTTCTATTGCCCCGTCATTCCTCCCTGAATGTCCCGGCAACCGTGTTTGCCTCCTGCTTCCGCGAGACTGGCCAGAAGATCCCTCCACCGCTCGTCATGCTTTGTGACGTCGTCCTGCTGAGCCCAAAGTTTGACTTTCTTGGTTGCGGCCTCGTCCTGATAGGTTTCCGCGACATCGCTATGCAGCGCCAGAACCAGCGTTTCGACGTCTCGGGCAGACAGGATCTCGGTCTCCGATAAGCTCTTGGGATTGGTGAACGAGAGCGAGTTGGGAAGCAGCCAATGCGTCCCGATTCCGCCATCTCGTAAAACACGCGGCATGGTGATCTCGTGGATGCTGACTTCAGAATTATGATCGCAATAGAGCTTCTCGATCGCCGTGCGAAGCTCCGTCTCGAGGCCGAGGCCCAACTGGCCCCCGGCGCCAAGCACCGAGCCAAAACCGAAGCTCTCGCTATAGCGGCCGGCAGGTGCTGAAACATCGGCGATGACGACGTGCAGCGGCGGCAGCGTCTGCGGTGATTGCGGCGCTGAGTGGAACGCATTGCGGATGGCGTAGTAGAGCGTCATGGCGCCACGGTTTTCGACCGCTCCGCCATCGGTCACCCAGTATCGTGTCCTTGCTTCTCCGGATACTTCGATGTCGATTGCAGCATCGGGAAAGACCGGCGGAAAGTTTGCGCTCAGGGCTGCGGCGCGCGCGATCGACATGTCCGCATTGTCGAGTGTGACGAGCTGCATGTGCAGCGATCCGTCGTCAGGCGGAGACGCAGGCGCGGCAAGATTGGTCAGCACCAGCCGCCCGCCCGCCTGGGCGGCATCCAGAAATTGGCGGCAGCGCGTCGCTCTCTCGGGAAGCGAAAGGCTCCGATCGGCTTGGCAGGAGGGGCTGTCATCGGAAAAAGATCCGACGATCGCGGTGTTGAGCATCAGGCCGAAGGACGGCGCTCCCATCGTCCCGGCACCCATATGACAGACGAAGGATTCAGCGAGAATCGCGCCCAATCTCGAGCGTGCCGGTATCCAGCCCGTCACGTCCTCCTCCGGCCTTTGAGCTTCACGGCAGGCCGAGGACGCCCAATGCCAGCGCCCGAAGGCGAAGCGCATATCGCTCGCACTGTCGATCACCTGTTCGATGAAGGGCAGCGCCATGGCTTGCGAAAAATCATCCCATGCCTTGACGTCCATGCTGTCACGTGGCCGACGAAGCTCCTGCTCATGAAGCGCGAAATAGCCGAGCGCAGCGCTGCCACCAGAGACGCCACTGACAAGCACAACGTTGCAGATCTGGTCGTGCTCGGCCAGCCCCCGCAGCAGCGAGGCCGTGTAGATCGCCGCACGCGTGCCGCCACCGGAGGCGATAACTGCAACTCTCGGCGTTGTGGGCTGGAGCGGACCGCAGCCGCCGTTGGGTTGGCCGCTTTCGAATAGGAATGATGCGGGCTGCTTGCCCACATGTCGTTCGGAGCGGATTGCAAGTTCCGGAGGCTGGATCGCCCGCAGGAAACTGAAGACAGCAGGACCGCCGATGAGGCCATAAGCCAGCGCGCCGACGAGGGCGGGATAGACGAGCGTCGAGCGCTGGAAATTGCGCAGGCTCGCAAGCAGATCCCCGGCCGGCGCCTGCTCGGCGGGCAGGCGCTCCAGCTGGGCACGAAACTGCGCGAGCACTTCCGCCGGCGTCATGAACTGGATCGCCCGGTCAGACGCGGCCTTGGTCTGCCGCTGATACTGATCCTCATAGCGGCCCTCGATCTTCAGGCGCCCCGCGCCATGCAGCGCGATCGCGCGGCCTTGGTTGCGGACCGTGCTCAAGGTCTCGCTGCCTTCATAGTCGTAAGCGATTTCGACCGGAGTGATCGCTTGCTGCTCCCTGTCCATGAGACGCATGAGCCGGCGCGCGACGAAGTGATCGCACCAGAAGGCATAGTACCAGGCGACGGCATAGGCGAAGGCGATATAGCGCATGAGAGTCGTGTTGCCGTAGCCTTCGGAGCCGGCATTGAAGAGATAGGTGATGTAATGGACGTCAGCGAGGCGAAGCACTGCGACGACAATGACGAGAACGCTGATGACCCGCTGCGGGCCAATGAAGAAAAGACGCCCGATCGTCTGCAGGATTTCCATCAACCGATCGAACAGGATGCCGAGGAAAAGGGCGATCCATGCGGCAACACCGGTCACCAAGAAAGCGTACCAGAGATAGTGATCGGGCACGAACAGGGTGAGCAGCGATCCGGGCAGAAGCAATTCGACCGGATAGCGGATTGGGGCGATGACAAGGGCCGACACCAGAGCGGCAATCGGTCCGCGGCCCATGAAATCGTAGCGATTCTTGGGCAAGAAAAGCTCCACTTTAGGCAGGCTGTCGGCAAGGCCGCCGCCTGCATTGGAGCGGAATAGGCACCGCGAGAGCATCCAGGCCGCCGGCAGCGCAAGCACGAGTGCGCAGACGATCGCGGCGCCGATATGCAGGCGGGGCCGCGCCGTCATCATACCGTAGGTTTCCGGGCGCGAATTGATGATGAGAAGCGCGGCGAGGGCCGCAAGGATCACCAGCTGTCCGGCAAGCAGATACTGGTTGAAGACCGCTCGCCGGCTAGCTGCCGCATGCAGCAGGAAAAGAAGCGCGAACCCGATCGCAAGCAGACCGAGATTGCCCCAGCGCATCTCGACGGTCGGACCGAGCGCCATGGCAAGGGTCAGAATGCCCGGGAGCAGCGGCACAAACCAGGCATAGCCGTCGGGCGCGAGCCATCGCCACGCGAGGCGCCGCCCCTTCGGCAGCGGCTGGTTCAGCCAGGCATCGAATTCCCGCCACCATCGAACGAAGCCCCGGACGCGTTCGCCGAGCCAATTGTAGATGCTGGCTTCCCGATGGATGGGGTGTTCGCTCATCAGCGTGTTTCCAGTCAGCTGTCGGTGAGAATGACATCGGCCGCCTTCTCGGCGACCATGTAGACGGCAGTGGCAAGGAAGTAGCCGGGAATGCGGGGAAAGACCGAAGCGTCAACGACGCGCAGGCCTTCGAAGCCGTGCACCCTGAAGCGGCTGTCGAGCACACCGCCATCTTCGCGGGGGCCGATGGCGCAGGTGCCGCAGGCATGGTGGCCCCAGGCGTTTTCCGCGACATAGCGGCGAAGCGCCTCGTCGCTCTCGTTCTGCCGGCCGGGCTCCTCTTCGCTTGCGATCGGAGCGTCCATCGCATCGTTGACCTTTCTTACGAAACGGATGGCATGGACGACGGCGTCGAGATCGAGGTCGTAATTGCCTGTTCCCTCGAAGAAGGAATGAAACATGACAGCAGGCAGGGCCGCGGGATCGGCGCTTCTCAACCGCACCGTTCCGCCCTGGTTTTCGGTATAGGCCTTGAGGATCGCCCAGGTCATGTAATCAGGCTTGCGGATGCGCTCGGAATAGCGAGGATAATAGCCGCGGAAATCGGCCAGCAGCGAAAAGCAATGCAGGTCTGGTTCGCTCAGCGTGTCGCGGGATTTAAGCGTCAGGGAAAACATGACACCGTTGCTCGTATAGTTGCCGATGCGAAATCTGCGCCACCGCTGGTAATGGGCGTCGCCCGTCGTATAGGTGACGCCCTTGAGGGCCGACCAGGGTTCGTTCATCCGGCTGACGACACCGACCTCGTAGCGGTCCTGCAGGTTCCGCCCGACGCCTGGAAGCGCCTCGACGACGGGAATATTGTGCTCGTCGAGATGGCCGGGATCGCCAATGCCGGAGAGCATCAGAAGCTGGGGCGAGGCGAAGGCGCCGCCTGACAGGATGATCTCGCGGCCGGCCCGAATGACTTCCTCGCGCCCCTCCCCGTTAATGCAGCGAACCGCGACCGCGCGCTTGCCGTCAAATTCGATGCGCGTGACCAGAGTGTTCAGACGAAGCGTCAGGCGGTCGGGGTGCCGCTTCATCACGTCGAGCAGCCGCTCGCGCGGCCCCTGCCTGGTGTGGCGTCGCGTCGAAAGCGGTGTGACGCGCACGCCGCAGGCGCCGACGTTCCAATTGCGGTGGTCGTTGGGGTCGATCTCGGTCGTCTCCCAGTCGGAACCCCGCTTGCCGAAGGCATCGGCGGCCGCGCCGACGCAGCGCAGCAGCGCCCGCCACAGCGGCCAGTCGCGCAGAGCCCGCAGTGGCAGGGCCCGCTCCGTCGTCATCCACCCCCACCATCCGTGGCCCGTCGGATTGAGGCCTGTTGCCGCGGCGAGCCACCGCCACAGGAAGAAGCGGTAGCGGCAGCGCTCGATGCGCTCGAAATAGCCCTGCATGTGCGAAGCCTTCCAGCTTTCGTCGCCGGTAATCGCAAAGATGTGGTTCCAGTCGCAATGATTGGGCCGCACGATGATCATAGCATGATGGGCGGTGCAGCCGCCGAGCCCGCGCACGCGTGGATAAAGCACACCGTCCTTTTCTTTGCTGTAGCGCCAGTCGCGCTCCTGCATTTCCTGATTTTCGTAGTGGCGCACCCAATGGTTCTCGGCCATGCCGGGATGTTCCGAGGCAAAGGCGTGAAAGGCAGGCACGCGACAGGCATCGGCAAGCGGCATGTCGGAGCCGTCGTCGGCCTTCGCCAGCGGATCGCCGCCGGCCTCGATGACGAGCACCGTCCGCCCCTCTTCGGCCAGCCGCGCGGCGAGGACGGCGCCGCCGGCACCGCTGCCGATAACGATATAATCGTGAGTCGGCCCGCCGGACATCGTCAGAACTGCTTCAGATAGGAAATCAGGGCATTCTTGTCCGATTGCGGGAGATCGGCGCCGAATGTGTGCCCACCATTGACCACATAGTCAGGGCATTTGCTCAAGCCCACCAGGCGATCGATGAGCTTGGTGTCGCGCACCACCTTCTCGGCTTTGGCGAGCACGGCGGGATCTGCGAGTTCCTCCGGCGTGCATTGCCCGCCGAGCTCGGAGAAGGCTCCGATCAGCGCCGGGCCGTTGGCGATCAGGCGCTTGTAATTGGCGAATTTGCTCTCCTCATCATTGTCGGGCAACAGCTCGGTGTTGGTCAGCGCATTAACAGGGAAACCGGCTGGGAAGGGGCCGACGGTGATCGAGCCGTCCTTCTTGAAGGCCCAGCCGGCGACCTTGTTCAGCAGGCCGGTGAAGGGCTTCACCTTGTCGGGCACGAAGCCCGGCGGCACGTTGAGGCATGAGGGAGCGCTGGTGCGGTAGATATAGCCCGGCACCGGCGCCTCGGTCATCTTATCCATCCGGCGCGTTTGCGGCGAGAGCATCTGGCGGATCGACCGGTCGAAGACCGCAAGCCTGTTTTCGACGCAGGGCAGATAGGGATCGCCCGCATCCGCCGCCGGGCAGGCGGTGCCGCGACCGGCGCCGTAGCCGCCGGCATAGTCCTGATTGTAATAGTCCGTCCCGTAATAGCTGTCCTCGTGGCCAACGGAATTGTTGAGCAGGAAGGGCGCGGTCGACCAGAGGCTGACGAGCGATGGCGGCCTTAGATAGCCGCGCCCGTTGCCTGCCGCCTGTAGCGGCGTTGCCGCCCCCGAAACCGGATGATTGACCGTCACCTCATGCGGAGGCGGCAGCGACTTGTAGGTGGAGGAGGTGAAATTGTCCCAGATGTCACCCGAAAGACCGTTGGTGGCGATCGCACTGCAGGCATTGGTGCGCACGACATCCATCGGCACGCGCCGTTCCGTCGACAGGTAATTGCCGTCGAGGAAATCCTTTCCGTTCTCATCCTTTTGCGTGACGAGTTTGACCATGCCGTGCTTGAAGGCATCCGACTGCGCCCAGGCCCAGTAGCGGTCCCAGCATTCGCGATAATGCGGGCCGGCACCGCCGCCTGCGCAGATGCCCTGATCGACGCCGAGGTCCGGCGCCGGCACCGGCTGCTTGCTCGAATGGCAGGCGGCACAGTTTTCGGCAAAGACGATCTTTCCGCGCTCGACCTCGGCCGGATCGCGCGCTTCGAGCACCTTTTCACCGACCGGCGTATCCTTCAGGTGATCGGCGCGGGCTGCGACCAGGAAGAATATCGCCATGTCAGGCGTCATCGCCTCGGTGGCCTGCCAGTAGACCGAGTTCCTCTCGGCATCGGCGATGCGGATCGGCGAGATCTTCTGCCCGCCGAGGAAGGGGCGGAAGTGCAGCAGCCATTCCTCGCTGAAGAGGCCGATATTGAGATAGACGCGATTGAGCGCACCGAGCGTGCCGACGGAATCGGCGCCGTCCTTCAGGACGCGCATCGAGGCGACCGTGCCGGTCGCCTTGTCGTAGAGGGAACCGAAGGCCGCGGTCTGGGGATAGTCCTGCGCCTGCTTGTTGTCCTTCTCGTCCCCCTTGATGATCTCCTTGCCGGTCTTTGCCCCGATGCGCAGCCGCTCCAGGACGTCGTAGACGGCATTCATCGTGCGGGGATTGTTCATGTAATC
>NZ_JBFTPD010000035.1:0-71023 GCF_056398305.1 Rhizobium sp. 01T444 | reverse complement strand
GAAGAGACCAGCGATGTGTCGAGCGAACCCGGCGGGTTCGTATGGAACAGCTGGAAGAGGAAATTCCTCTCGTTCTCGGCCGGTTCCCCAGGCGTCGCGCGCGGTTTGGTGTTCCAGAAGAAAATGCGGTCGACCCAGAAATATTGGGCGCCGGGATTGGACGAGATTTCAGGGAATGCCGGGCTCTCGACATTCTTCGGCGGATTGATCGGATTGGGACCGACATGACAGAAGGCGCAGGACATGCCGACGCGATAGGGACGCACGAGATCCTTGTCGTTGTAATAGGAGGGATCGGTGTAATAGCGCACCGCATCCCAATGTTCGGCGGCCTTGCTGTCGAAATCAGGATTGGGGAAGAGACGCAGGCCCATCACGCCCGTCGGTTCGCCATAATAAGAGCCGACCGGGATTTTCTTCTCTTCGTTCTTCACCTTGACCGTGGTGCCGCGCGAGCCGATCTGCACGCCGGGATAGCGGGCATCCGCCTCGGCGTTGCCGCCGAAACTGTCGGCCGCGCAGTCCTTTTTGCGCTGATCGATCCACAGCCCCCAATGATCGGGATCAGCGCTCTTCGGAGTGTCGAAGCAGGGTTCGTTGACGAGCCCGAGATAGCGGAAGCGGTTGTCGCGGCCATAGGCCATCGTCGGATGAGACGAGATGGTCTTCAGGAGATCGAAGGCGCCGATCGTCGCGCTGGCAGCGAAGTCCCAGAAACGGTCGTTGCCGCCGGTCCAGACGATCCAGGCATTCTGTCCGCGGATCGCCGCCTTGCGGACGGCCTCCGGATCGAGCCCGGTGGCGGTTGCGACCTCCTTGATCTCGTCGGAATAATCGGCGCCGGCTGCCGGCGGCAGCAGCAAGCCCTTGTCCATTGCCGCGAAGTAAGGCTCGCCGGCTCCGGGAAATTCCTCGACCTTGCGATGGACTGTCTTCGCCTCGTCCTCAACATTGCCGAACTGGCTCGCATCCGGCTCGATCAGCCACCAGACGATGAGCGCAACCGCAGCGATGGCGATGACGGCGAGCGCGACGACGGCTGCCACGATCCAGGCGAGAAACCGCACGATGCGCTGTCTGACGTTTGCCATTGCCCCCTCCTGATGGTCAAAGTGTCTTGAGATAGGAAAGCAGTTGCTCCTTCGCCTCCGGCGGCAGATCCGTGCCCCAGAGATGACCGCCATTGCCGTTGCCCGGAAGGCCGGTATCGTAGAGCGTGCCGTATTGCTCCCCCGACTTATCCGGCATGCTCACGAAGCCGCCATTGTCGGCATCCACAAGATCGGAGCCGCGGTAGAACTGCCCCGGCCGCTCGGCATGCGGAAGCAGCAGGGCGCGCAATGTCGGGACGCTGCCATTATGCAGGTAGGGACCGCGCAGCCACAGGCCAGCAAGGCCCGTCGCCACATAACCGTCGGTCTTCTGGAAATTGGCAAAACCCCAGGCATAGCGCGGCTCGTAGGCCGCATAACGGTCGCGGGCTGCTGATGTCCACATGTCGAGGCGATGGCGGTCCGTGCCGAGCTCGACGATTGGGATCGGCGTCCTGTAGCGTGCGCCCTTGGCATCATGGCAGACGGCGCATAGCGCGGTATAGATCGCACGGCCGGCGTCTACTGCCGCCGCATCGACATGATAAAGATCGTCTGCCGGCTTGAGGGGAGAAAACGGCGACGGCGGCGGCGCCTGCAGGCGGATGAAATCCATAATGCGGCGAAGACCCTCTTCGCTTCCCCCATAGGATTTGTAGGTCATGCCGTCGCCGATCGCGCCCGAGACCACCGTCTCGTAGAGATCGGTCTGCAGTCCGTCCCAATGGAGCGAGAAGCGGCGCGTATTGGTGGCGGCGAGGTTGGCAAGCGACCACAGGGGCATCATGTCGGAATTGCCGATAGTGTGGTCGTCGGCAAGTTGGAGGTTCTGGAACTTGACGGGATTGAAAGGATCGATCCGGCCCGGCCCCCAGTCCGGCCGATCCTTCATCCAGGCAAACTGCCGCCCCTGTTCCCGGAGGGCTGCCCGGGTCGCCGGCACCAGGACGAAGCGATAGAGCGCCCGCTCCCAGACCGGCATGTCATAGATCCTACCGATCTCCGTCATCACCCGGTCGGCGGTAAACCTGGGATCGGCGCCGACATCGATCAGAAAGCGGATATAGGCCTGCGGATTGACCCGCGTCCCAGGGCCTGCCTCGACCAGCCGCGCCGGCTCGGCGGCATGGAGCCGATAGCTGCCCTGGTGGCAGAAGGCGCAATTCGGCGCAACGCGCTCTATGACGCCGAGCGTCTTGACCGACAGGCCGACCGGAACCTCGTCGCCGGCGCGCCAATAGAGGCCGAAGGCGCCATAACCGTCCGCGTTTGCCGGCAGATGTTCGGGAAAGAGCTGCGGCAGGACGCGCCAGATCCAGTAGGGAATTCCCTGCGCCTCTTCATTGCCGATCGAGCCGTGATTGAAGACCTCAGCCAGATCGTTCGTCCTCGGCTGGGCGACCGGCCGGAAGAGCAGGAAGAACAGCGCAAAAGCGCCGACGACGAGCAGGACCAGAACGGCGAAAAGCCATTTCCAGAAGACGCGCCTCATGCCTGTCTCCCTTCGGCGATGTTCTGTTCGAGCCGCAGGATGCGCAGGAGACAGAAAAGCGTCGCAATGCCGACCGACCCGTCGAGGAAGACGCCGGCGAGATAGCCGATCGGCTGGTCGAAGACGAAGACGGCGAGAAAGAAGAAAACCGTGCCGAGCGTGCGGGAAGGGAAGACCGCGAGCCAGGCGAAGACGCGGTAACGGTCGATATCGAGCGTCGCCGGAATGTAGAAGATCGACAGGATCCCGAGCAGCAGTCCGGCAAAGCGCGGCCAGATCAGCTGGTTGACGGTGATGCCGAAGAGGCCAAGGATCCATTCCGGACAGAAGATGAGCGGCAGGACGAAGGCGAAGTTCAAAAGGATGCCGATCCAGACGAGGACCGCATGCCGTGCCTTCCATTTGCTGAGCGATCGCGACTGGGTCATAGCGTCTTCATATATTCGACGAGGGCGTCTTTTGCCGCCGCCGGCAGTTCCGTGCCGTAGCGATATCCTTCGTGGCCGGCATTGCCATTTCCGGGCCGCGCCGTGTCGTAGCGAAAGAGATCGCCGCCGGCAGACTGATCCGACCGATAGCCCACTTTGGCGAGATCGAACTCGTCGCTGCCGCGGAACCAGACGGACGGCCGCTTGGCGCTCGGTTCAAGCAGATCGCGCAAGGTCGGCACCGAGCCGTTGTGCAGATAGGGCGATCGCGCCCAGATGCCGTCGAGCGGGTGATTGGCATAGCCGTCCGTCTTGTGGAAGCGGCTGAAGCGCCAGGGATAGCCGGCATAGAGCAGGTTCTGCTCGGCGGCGAAATTTGCCGTATAGGAGGTCCAGCGTCCCGCATCGGTGCCGATATCGGCGAGCGGAACCGTCTTGCCGAGGCGCGTGAAACGCTGCCTGTCATAGCTGTAGTCCTTCGCATCCTTGAAGCCGTGGCAATCGGCGCAATAATGCAGGAACAGCGTCTTGCCCTCTGCCGCCTTCGCCTGATCGATCTTGGCAGCGATGGGGAACGGTGGCGAAGGCAGATCCCACATCCAGTCCTCAATGCGCGCGATCGACGCCCGGTCGACCGTCACGGGCGTCACGCCGGCGCCGAGTGCCGCGCTCAGGTTTCGTTCGGCCACGGAATCATTGTTGCCGTCCCAATGGAGGTTCATGCCCTCACGCGGGCGCTGGCGCCAGATGGCGGGATAGTCGGAAGAGCCGTTCAGCGCAGCACCTGATATATGGGCCTCGTCCATGGGAAAGTTGAACTGCAGCGCCTTGTAGGGATTGAACGTGTCCACGCGGCCCGGCCCCCAATCCTCCTGGCGCTTGACGAAATCGAGCTGGGTACCGAGATCGAGGAAGGCGTTCTTGACCCGTGGGAAGACCACGTAGCGATAGACCAGCCGCTCGAAGACATTGAGATCGCCGCCGACCTTGGGGCTATCGATCGTCTCGATCAGCGCGTCGGCAGTAAAACCGGGATCGCGGCCGACATCGATGAAGAAGCGAATGAATTCCTGCAGGCGCAGATTATTGGAAGGCGCGCCGGGGATGAGATGGCGAACCGCGTCGCCAGAAAGATGATAGGTGCCGACATGGCAGACGGAACAGTTGAGCCAAACCCGCTCGACGCCTGAGACCACGCGGCGCGACACCCCGATCGGAAGGTCGTCGCCCGGCTTTTCGTAGAGGAAGCCGAAGCGGGCCCAGCCTTCCGGCCCGAGCTTGTCGGCATACATGACCGGCAAGGCCTTGAAGACCCAGTAAGGCGGTCCCGTCGCCGTCTCGCTGCCGATCGAGCCGTGCATGAAATGCTCGCTCTGGCTTTTGAAGGCGACGACATACTGGTTGACGAACACGAGGTAATAGACGAGCGCGAGCAACAGCAGCACAACAACCGCCAGCCACCAGCGGCGGTGGCGGGCGACGGCGATCTCGACGGGCGTTTTGCGGTCGTTGTCGCTGCTCATAGATCCACTCCGAATGCGCGGGTGATGGCGCGTGTCAATGGAAGGTCGGCGGCTCGAAAACCGACATGACCTGCTTGATCATCTTACCGTAGCGATCCTCGAAGCTCGTTCCGTCAAACCGGCTGAGGTCGTAACAACCGAGTGGGTTTTCGAGATCGTTGAGCAGACACTTGTTGCAATAGGTGCATTCCTTCTCCGGGCCGTTGGCCTCGGCGAGGATCTTCGGCAGATCGTTATTGGCGATCAGCGGACGGGCCATGGTGACGCCGTCGCAGGCTTTCGAGCGGATGGCTTCGGCGATCCTGTCGGCATGCTGGAACCCGCCGGTACAGAGCACCTTGATGTCGGGATCGATCTTGCCGATCGCTTCGGAAACCGCGCGCGCATAATCGAGATTGATGCCCTCGATGACCTTGCCCCTGCGCCAGCGCCAGAGCGCCTGGAAGGCGCGCCCCAGCAGGGGATTGGAAAAGATCGCATAATTCATCGGCGCACGCGTGCCCTGCGAGAGCATGCCGTCGTACCAGCGATGCAGATCGTTCAGCGGCAGGTCTCCGGCCGGATTGCGCGGATGCGGAAAGGTCGAGCCGCTCGAAACATGGAAGGAGTCGACGCCCTTGCCGCCGTCGAGCAGCATCGTGCAGATCTTGATCGTCTCGTCGAGCGTGTTGCCCTTCTTGATCCAGGGATAGAGCCAGTCATTGTGGTCGACGCCGTTGATCTTCATCTGCAGATGGAAGTCCTGGCCGACCTCGCGGCGGATCGCCCTGACGATCTCGAGCACGAAACGCGCCCTGCCCTCCCAGCCGCCGCCATATTCGTCCGTCCGGTCGTTGATGCCGGAACTCAGGAACTGCGTCAGCAGATAGCCGTTGGCGCCGTGAAGCTCGACACCGTCGAGCCCCGCCTCCCGGGCACGCCTCGCCCCTTGCGCGAACTGCTCCACCACTTCCGCGATTTCGGGTTTCGTCATCGCCTGGGCGAGCAGCCCATGGAAGTAGTCGCTCTTGTCGGTCGAACTCAGGCCCTTGTTGAACAGGTTCTCGACGCCGCCCATGTCCTGCTGGCGACCGGAATGGCTGAGCTGCATGATGAACCGACAGTCATGGCCGTGGACGCGGCGGCCGACTTCCCGCCAGAAGGGGATCTTATCGTCGTCGTCGATCATCGCATAACGCACGAGGATGCGGCCACGCACGGAGACCGGCGTAAAGGAGGAAATGATGCAGCCGATCCCGCCGCGCGCGAACTTCTCCTCCCAGTTCAGCCGGGCATTCCCGCCGTGACCGTTATAGTCGTCGAACTGGCCGGATACATTGGATCGGAAAAGACGGTTCTTCACCGTCAGCGATCGAAACTTAAGCTCATCGAAAATGAGCGCCGCATTGTCGGCGTGGATGTATTGACTGTCTGGATGCATGAAGGCCTATCCGATTGACGCGCCGAGGCGACGGAAGAGGAAGTAAAAGCCGAAATGCAATGCTAAAGTTATAACTTTCTAGTGTATTGAAAGCTAATGCAATTTAATGTGGTTTGCAAACGAATTTCGGGACCGTGCACCGCTTTGCGCGGCAAGTCGCATGCAGCCATCAGGGCACAAACCCGCCGATGTTTGTGATGATCAGCAGGGCGGCGAGCACCGCCATAATGGCCCCAGCAATTTATAGGTTCATCGGAGCGGTCGATCGCCGATCCCCGTAAGGATAGAATTACAACGACCCGCTGGTCGCCGCATCGGCGCAGCCTCGGGAGCGGTAGGCGCTTCAGGCCTCGATATCGCCGGCATGAACGAGAGCCGCGGCGCCGATAGGCGGTTTTGTGATGGAACTGCCGGTCTTGGCTCGAAAGAGATGAAGGCGCGCGGGCCGGACCGCAAGCTGCAGGGTTGCACGGTCCTTGACCGCTACATGATCAGGCAGGTGGACGATCGTTGCAGTCCCGCTGCCCTCCACCACGCCATACACATAGGTATCCGTGCCGATGCTTTCGGCGTAATCGACTTCGAAGCGGATCGGATATCCGTCGGCGCCATTGCCCTTGGCGAGTTCGAAATGGCTCGGCCGTACGCCGAGGATCACAGGTTCGCCGACGGTCGCATCCCCCGCCTGCGCTGGAATGTCCAGACGGCCGAAGCCCGGTACGTCGACAGCAACATGACCCGGACCGGTCCCGGCAAGCATTCCATCGAAGAAGTTCATCTGCGGCGAGCCGATGAAGCCCGCGACAAACTTGTTGGCCGGGGCCTCGAACAGCTCCAGCGGAGTACCGACCTGCTCGACGCGTCCGGCATTGAGGACGACGATGCGGTCCGCCATCGTCATGGCCTCGACCTGATCATGCGTCACATAGATCATGGTGGCGCCAAGCCGCTTGTGGAGGCGGCTGATCTCGCCTCGTGTCTGCACGCGAAGTGCGGCATCCAGATTGGACAGCGGTTCATCGAACAGGAAGAGCTTGGGGTTCCTCACAATCGCACGACCGATCGCCACACGTTGCCGCTGGCCCCCCGAGAGCTGTTTCGGGCGTCGATCGAGGAGAGGCTCGATCGCAAGCATTCTTGCCGCCTCCATCACACGCCGATCGATTTCGGCCCGGCTCATCGTGAGGTTTTCGAGGCCGAAGGACAGATTCTTGGCAACGGTCATATGCGGGTACAACGCATAGGACTGAAACACCATCGCGATCCCGCGATCCCCCGGAGGCGACGCCGTCACGTCATCGTCGCCAATGATGATCTTTCCCGCGCTCACACTTTCGAGGCCAGCGATCAGACGAAGCAATGTCGACTTGCCACACCCTGAAGGGCCGACCAACACGACGAATTCGCCCTCACCCACATCGAGATCGACACCATGGAGAATCGAATGATGGCCGAAGCTCTTCCTGACATCGTTCAATTTGAGACCGGCCATGAATCCATTCCTTTGACGTTTCTTCCGGAGGTGGCCGCAGCCACACCGAGGCAATCGGATCTCCTCATATCTCGGTTCAGTCTGCGTGGAAGCAATTAGTTCGTCAAGATGACGAACGTATTTTTCTATCAGCGATCATCAGTTTCCTGCCGCCTGCAGACAGGATTTTCAATGAACCCCATCCTGGGCGGCTCGCGCCTGCGCAGGTCCTGKCGGTCATTCTTCCCGGCTATCTGGCCTTTCGCGATGTGCAGCCGCCGTCGCCTTCACCGGTGGCGGGACCGTCATTGCGCCCAGCCATTCCGGTACCGCGACCATTGTCATGTGACACGGAGATCTGCGCGACAATCAAAGCGGCGGTGGCGGCAAGCGCCGCTGCTCCGGCAAGGTCTGGGGAGAAAAAAGCAGGTTGTGAACGTGGTTCAGTCCAATTGCGAGAGCCCCGATCAGCGTTGCCCGACCGCCAAGAATACTTGCCTCGACATCGATGGCACGGCGGCTCGCCTTCACGATACCTCGCCGAACGCCTTCGGCTATCAGGGGGTGGCGACCGATACTGCCGCCGAGAACGACGATCTTCGGATCGACGATCGCGTTGACGGACACGACAAGCAGCGCGGCAATGTCCGACACCTTGCCGATCACCTCGACCGCGATCGGGTCGTTCTTTTCGGCAAGTTCCAGGATGTCCCGGACCGAGGTGTCCTTCTCACCCCCGGAACGCTCGTAGAGCTCGCTAATTCCCCGAGCCGCGATCGCGCATTCCAGCGCGCCCCTTTCAAGACTGTCCTTCGTGTATGGATCGGCACCGAACGGCATGTAGGAAATCTCGCCGCCCGCTCCGTTTGCGCCACGCATCAGCTTGCCGTCCTGGAGCACGCCGAGCCCGATACCCGTCCCGAGCGAAATGAACGCCACGGTATCGATTGCGGTCGCGCATCCCTGCCAGGACTCGCCGATAACGGCTGCGTTGACATCGTTTTCCAGGACGACGGGACAGCCGAGCCTCTGGCTGAGCGTCCTGCCGATATCAATGCCGGCGATATCGGCAAGGTTCGGCGCCATCGAGAGTGCACCCGTCGCAGGATCGACGACCCCTGGCGTGGCTATCGCCGCCACGAGGAGGAACTCCCTGGCAATCCCGAGCTGCAACAGCATCTTGGACAGCATTGCCTCGACTTGATCGATCAGATGATAGCCGCCCCGGCGGTCGGACGGATAGTCGATTTCGCCGACAACGCTTCCGACGATATTGCCAAGCACGATACGCGTCGTCGTTGCGCCCATGTCGATACCGACAGCATAGCCGGCATCGCCATTGACCTCATAGGTAATGGCCGTGCGGCCGATGCGACCGCTCGTGACGCCTTTTTCCCGAACCCAGCCACCTTCCTCCAGTGCCCTGATGACCTCGGACATCGTCTGCTTCGAAAGGCCTGTGATCTTTGAAAGCTCGGCTCGCGAGGTAGGTCCGGCATGGAGCAGCACGTCCATGACCGCGCGCACGGAGATCTGTCGCAGCACGGGAGGCGCGTTTTCGGTCAATACCATCGTCGAGCTACCCCGCCAGATCCGTCTTCATCGTTGCCCCGGTGTTTTGCTTTTTCCATGAAAGCCCCCCGATTTCAAACAGCTTGTTGACAGTTCGCGGGCGCGGCCATAATAAATTCGTCAACCTGCCGAACAAATATCGCAAAAGGACTGCATTTGTCAAATATTTCAACCATTGCGTCTGGCTTGCGACAGGCGAACAGCGTCCATCGTTCGGACGAAGCGGGCGGGTCTGAAGGCATGGTCGCCGGTGTCGACCTCGGCGGTACCAAGGTCCTGGTAGGACTTGTCGATCTGCAGGGGCGTATTGTGGCAAAGGCCGAAGAGCCGACCGAACACGGCGCGGGAGCCCCTGTATTGCGGCAAATTCCACGGATGATTTTGTCCCTGGTGCAGGACAATCGCGATCGGGGGCCGTTGTGCAAGGCTGTTGTCGGCGTACCGGGTGCGGTATCGCCGTTGACGGGGCTTGCGTCACTTTCCCCTCACTTGGCAATTCCTGCCGATCAGCCGCTCGCCGCGCTGCTCGCACGAGCCCTGCCATGCCCCGTCGTGGTCGAGAATGACGTGAATCTCGCAGCTTTCGCCGAGGCCACTCTCGGCAAAGGACAGGATCAGGACTCGCTTGCATTTGTCGCGTTCGGCACCGGTGTCGGCATGGGGCTGGTCATCGGTGGAACGCTCTTCCGCGGCCAGCACGGGCGGGCAGGCGAACTGGGTTTTCTGCCGTTGGGTTCCAATCCTCATCAGGCGGCGCCGCAGGCCCGCGCCGGTCTCTTCGAGGATCAGGTTGATTCGCCTGCGGTGCGCAGCCTGTATGGCGATGGGACGCTGTCGGTTGCCGAGATATTCGCTCGCGCTGCTGCTGGAGACGGGGAAGCTGTCGCGGCCATCGAAACACTCGCAAAATCGGCGTCGGTCGGCCTGGCCTCCGTGCAAGCCCTCTTCGACCCCGCTCTCATCGTGCTCGGTGGGGGCATCGGGTCGCGCGGCGAGTTTGTCGAGGCCGTCAGGCGTCACATGTCGACGCTGCTGCCGTTTGAGACACGGATAGAGGCAACCGGGATTGGCCCCGAAGCTGGCATGCTCGGGGCGCTTATGCTTGGCCTGACCGATCTTGCGGCAACTGAGAATGCAGGAAAACAGGAAGCCATCCAATGAGCGCCGCATCAGCAAAACCGCAAGTTCTGATACCACTTGATGACGGACAGCTTCGCTCTGCGACACCGGTGCTTGTCCCGTTCATGGCTCCGCGCCTGCAGGGCGATTGTCGGCCGGAAGGCAGGATTGAACTTTCGCTATGGGGCGCCGGCAAGCTGGTCAATCTGACCTTCACCGGCTGGAGCGCCCCTTTCACCTATTCCCCGAACCGGGTGGAAGCGCATGGCGGAGGGCTTTACGTGGCGCAGTCGGCGCCGGCGCTCTTCTTGAAGGGCGCAAAGCTGCGGACCTTCATCCCTGCCCGGCGCTGCGCCTGGTGGGGCACGATGGCGAAACGCGAACCGATCGAACGGCAAGAGGGTCGCCGCATTGCCCGCACCGGTTGGGGCATCGCCATCGCAGAGCAGAGGCCCGACGGCATTTTCGTGACCGCCGGCGCGACGATCGAGGAAGCGCTTGCAGCGCTCGAGCTCGACCAGGCGACACTGATTGCCGAGGCCAATGCCTACGTCACGCGTTGCGATGCGATGCCGGAGGCGCCTGCCCTGATGCGCAGCATGATCTCGCAAAGCCTGCATGCCGCCTTTTCCAGTATAAGACGGGACGAGCATGGCGCCTTTGCCGGCCTCGCCGCCGGCCAGGCCTACAGTGCGCCGGCTCGCACCTATTATCGTGACGGCTATTGGACGCTCCAGGCTCTCCTGGATCGGGAACCGGAGGCAGTCCGCGCCCAGATCGATCTTCTTGCGCGGGGTGTGCAGGAAAACGGCGAGGCGCCGAGTGGCGTCATCCTGACGGGACCAGGGCAGGCCGAGGAATGGGAAAAGGTGCGTCTGACAGATCCACGGATCAAGGAGGAACACATACGGCCCGGTGACTGGTGGAGCGATCACTTCGACAGCCCGCTCTTCTTCATTCTGACGATCGGCGACTATGTCAATGCGACCGGTGACGGTTCACCGCTTTCCCTGTACTGGGACAAGGTGGTGGCGATCTTCAATCGCTACTGCAGCTTCGACGAGCCGGGAACCGGCTTGCCGACCAAGCCGCGACACGACCGCGATTGGGCCGACAATGTCTATCGTCACGGTTACGTGGCCTATGATCTCGGCCTGTGGATCGGCGCCCTCGACGTCATCGCGCTGCACGGCGCCTCGCTCGACAAAGCCGTAGCATCGAAGGCGGCAGCCGTGGCGCAAAAGGCGCGCGCTTCGCTGGACGAGGCGCTTCTGCAACCGGGTGGCACTTATGCGGACTACGGGACAAAGACAGATTTCGTCGAAGACCACCTGACGCTGGACAGCCTGACGCTGCTTCGCTTCAAGGCGGTTTCTCCCGAGCGAGCGAAAAGCGTTCTCGCCAAGGTCCAAGAGATCCTGGAAAGTCGCAACAACGACGGCCAGCCCTATGGCGACTGGGGCGTGCTTTGCGCCTATCCGCCGTTCAAGCGCCCCAAGGATACGCGTGAGAAGTCCTATTTCGCGTACCGCTACCACAATGGCTCGGACTGGCCCTACCTTTCGGGCCTTTATGCCGAGCAACGGCTTGCCTACGGCCTGGACGGCGCGGACTACCCGCTCCTGCGCTGGTGGAAGACCTGCCTCGAAGAGGGCTGGATGGGTGCCGTCGAATATTTCTCGCCACCCTGGGGGCGTGGCTCGCTGCTTCAGGGATGGAGCAGCATGCCGGCCGCCGCCGCCCTCGCCCACAAGGACAAACTGCCGGCGGCGATCCGCTAGAGGTTTTCCGACCGGTCGCCACGGAGACGGCGTTTGAAAGAGAAAATGCAAAGGGCCGCCGGAGAGGCGGCCCTTTTTGCACGATATGTTGCAGCACTATTCCTTCGTTGCGCCCGCCATCAGGCCGTTCATCAACATGCGCTGCAGGGCTGTAAACATGACGAGCACGGGCAGCACCGAAAGCACCGACATGGACAGCAGCCTGGGCCAGTTGATACCGAAGCGACCCACCGTATTGGCAAGCGCGACCTGGACCGTCCACTTGTCCTGGTCGCTGATGATCAGGAACGGCCAAAGATAGTCGTTCCAGCGCCATACGAGATTGAAGGCGAGCAGCGTGCCGATTGCGGGTATGGCGAGCGGAACGATGATCCGCCACAGGATCCGCCATTCCGGCGTACCATCGAGGCGCGCCGCCTCTAAAAGGCTGTCAGGAATGTTGGTGATGTACTGGCGCATGAGGAAGACCCCGGTCGGGGTTGCCGCCGGCGCGATGATGATGCCTGCCAGCGTATCGAGAAGATTGAGATCCCGCAGCACCAGAAAGACCGGGATCATGATGATCTGCAGCGGCACCATCAACGACGACATGATGAGCAGGAAGAAGAGCGTGTCTCCTTTAAACCGAAACTTCGCAAGTGCGTAGCCGGCCATGACGCTGATGGTGACGGACAGCAGCGCCGAGAGCACGGAGACAATGGCCGAATTGCGGAAGAAGATGAGGAACTTCGCGCGCGACACCGTGTCGATGAAGTTCTGCAACGTCGGTTGCGCCGGCAAAATGGTCGGCGGCCACTGGAAGATCTCCTGTTGTGATTTCAACGAAGACAGGAAGAGCCAGATCGGCGGCATCAGGAAGACGAACAGTGTCAGCACGACAAAGGCCAGTCGCCAGGGAGAGTAGATACGTGTCATTTCTCACTCCGCGATATGCGCAACTGGAAGATCGTGAGGAACAGCAGGATGATGAACAGCACCATGGATTGGGCGGCCGCAACACCAGCCTGCATCGGTTTCTGGAACGCAGTGTCGTAGATCGTCTGTATGAGGTAGACGGTCGCCTTGCCCGGACCGCCGCCCGTCAGGGATACAACGAGTTCGTAGACCTTGAAGGCCTCGATCGAGGACAGGACCAGGACGACGGCGAGCGTCGGCTTGAGGAGCGGCAAGGTGATATGGGTGAATTGCCGCCACTTGCTGGTGCCGTCGATCGAGGCCGCCTCGTAGTAATCAGTGGAAATCGCAGTCAGGCCCGCAATGAAGATCATCATGTTGAAACCGGCTTGCGCCCACACCCAGGCTATGATGACGGCGATCTGAGCCATCGTGTCCTGTTCCAGCCACGGGATCGGAGCGATGCCGGTCAGCGAGAGCAGGTAATTGACGAGGCCGTTGTTGAGGCCGAACAGCCAGCGCCAGGCGACGCCGATGATCAGCAGGCTGATCATGGACGGGAAGAAGACGATTGTGCGTACGATGGCAAACAGCCTGGTCTGTGGCGCCAGCAGGAGAGCCAGCGCCAACGAGACGACGATGTTCAGCGGAACCGCGACGATGACGAAGAGAACGGTCTTGAGCAATGAAACCTGAAAATCGGCATTGCTCAGGAGCCCGATGAAGTTATCCAGGCCGACATATTGCGGCAAGGTGCTGGGCACCTGCGGAACGACGACCACACCCCGCTTGAAAAAGGCCATAAAGAGGCCCTGGACCAGCGGGTAGAGGGTGAAGGTAACGAGGAGCGCCATTGTCGGCACCATGAGCAGGTAGGGCCAGCCGAGGCTTGCCAGGCTGCCTCGCAGACCTTTCGGCACTGGGTGGGGACCCAGTGCCGAACGGCTATCTTCCAGTATGTCCGTCGTCACTTGCCAGCCTCAAGCGAGGCATCGGCAGCCTTCTTGATCTGCGAAATGGCCTCGGCAGAGGAGATCTGACCGGCAACAGCCTGCGTGACGGCTGTCTTCACGGTACCCCAAACAGCCTGCATCTGCGGCCAGGCCTGGTCGGTCGCAGCGTAAGCAGGGCTGGCGTTCAACTCGGCCTGCATTGCCTTGATCGCATCGGTCGCGGCCGGATTATCGTATTTGACGGCTGCCGCCTTCAGGTTGGCCGGGATCATGCCGAAGGTCTTGGCGTACTGTGCCTGAATATCCGGCGAGGTGATCCATTTGATGAAATCGATCGCTTCCGGAAGATGCTGGCTCGTGTTGAAGGCCACGATATAGTCGCCTCCGTAGATCGACGACGCGACGGTGCCCCGCGGCGTTGGACCAGCCTGCCATGCAAAATGCGCGTTGTCCGCCAGTCCGGCGATTTGCCAGCTTCCTGACATATAGGCTACGGCCTGACCGGCTGTGAAGATTTCCTTCGGATTGTCCGAACTCGCACCGGACCAGAGCCCGGGCGGCATTGCGGCCTTCGTGATGTCGATGAACTTGTCGAGCGCGCTCGTCCACGCTGCCTCGTCCATGACGACCTTCACAGGTTCTTTTTCCGTATAGATGTGGTTTCCGTACTGATACTCGTGAACGATCCAGCGGCTTGCCGAAACGTCCCAGACAAGCGGATAGCGTGTAGCCGACTTTTCGGCGACTTCCTTGATCTTCGGAACGAATTCATCCCAGGTCCAACCGGTCGCGTGGTCCGGGATGGCAATGCCGGCCTTCTTGAAGGCATCGACATTCAGGAAGACGCCCGTGGAGGTTACGCGCAGCGGCGCGGCGATAACCTTGTCGTCGAGCTTGGCGCCATCGCCCCAGCCCTTGACGAAGTCGTTGATCCATTCGGGGCCGATCTCCTTGTTGAGATCGACGAGGAACGGACGGATAACCGGCTCCATCGACGAAGTGAGCGACAAATCCGGCATGATGCCGGAGGCCGCATATTGCTGGAATTTCTGGACCATCCCGTCATAAGGGGTGATCTCAAGGTCGAAGGTCGTGTCCGGGTGCAGTTTCGTGTACTGATCGAGCAAGGCGCGCGTGTTCGCCTCTTCCTGATCATTGTCGACATACCAGACGATCTTCAGTTCGGATGCTGCCGCGAGCGAAATCGTCATCACCAGGGCGCTTGCCGTCATAATCAATGTCTTGAGCGGTTTCATAGGGTTCCCCTTCTTTGCTCCTCAAACTCTGGCAACAACCGGCCTCCAAATCTCCCTTTGGCCGATCGTTTGTTCGTAACCATGACGAATTAAATACGAGTTTTCGGTGGTGTCAACACAAACAAGATTGACCGCATCAATTAGTTCGTCCTGTTGACGAATAAAATGGCGTAGCTTAATCATCCCGAGAGCCAGAGGAGAAGCAATGGATATTTCAGTCGAGCCGAATGGCGCTGACCTGCAGCAATCTATCGACAGGCTGGTGAGCGCCGGCGGAGGAACGCTTCTCCTGCAGGCGGGCAGGCACATTACGGGACCCATCCGCCTGTTCAGCGGTATTACGCTGTCAATCGGGCCGGGTGCCACGCTAGAGTTCGTCCCCGACTACGCGCTCTATGCCGGAAATTCGGTGAGCGTAATCGCCGAGGGATCCGATCGCGCCTATATCGTCGCGCAGGAGGCCCATGACGTCGCGATCACAGGCGAAGGCAAGATCCTTGCTTCAGGCGGCGCCTTCAGCACCGGCTTCGACGCGACGGTCGGCACCTACACGCCGAGCGAAAAGCGCCCGAGGGTCCTGGTGTTCGAAGACTGCAGCAAGATCAGGCTGGAAGGCTTTGTCATCGAAGATTCGCCGATGTGGACGGTCCACCTGGTGCGCTGCCGTGACGTGATCGTCGAGGGCATAACGGTATTCAACAACCGACAACTCCCGAATACGGATGGGATCGTCATCGACAGCTGCGCAAAGGTCGCAGTGCGCCGCGTCATAATCAAAACGGCGGACGACGGCGTCTGCCTCAAGACCAGCCGAAGCGACAAGGGCATCGCACGCTGCGTGGAAATCGAGGTTTCGGATTGCCTCGTCGAGAGCAACAGTTGTGCATTGAAGATCGGCACGGAGAGTTTTGGTGACATCCGCAACGTCGCCTTCACGCGTTGCAAGGTCCAAGATTCCAATCGCGCCCTCGGCATTTTCTCGCGTGACGGCGGAGTGATCCAAGACGTCGCCTTCTCGGACATAGAGATCGATTGCCATGAAACGCCCGATGGTTTCTGGGGCTCGGGTGAGCCGCTCACAATTACCCAGCTCGATCGCAGGCCGGAGATACCGGCTGGCCTCGTCACCAATGTCCGCGTCGAGAACGTGACGGGGCGCTGCCAGGGTCCGATCAATCTCTTTGCGGCGAGAAACGGCGGGATTGCCGGAATGAGCCTCAGCAATATTCAGTTGACGATCGAGGAAGGCTTACTGGGAACAGCCAGGCAATATGACCTGCGCCCCACAAGTGCCGATCTCTCCCCGCCCAAGGACCACGAGGGTCGTGGCAATGCCTGGTTGCGGGGAGCGGACGGAAAAATTGTCGGCCTTATCGATTATCCTGCAGGCATGCCGGCGCTCTTTGCGCATAATATCGCTGGCCTCACGCTCGACGATATCGAAATCCAGCGTCCGGAGCCCCTGCCAGACGGCTGGAACACCGAAACCCTTTGCATCGAGTGACCAATAGGGGTGAGTCACAGAGCAATTTGGCGCATGTGATGGCGGCCGTCCGGGGATCGTCGTCCTTACTGTTCCATCCGTCAGGAGGGACGCACGTCCGGTGCGCCCCTGATCGTAGCTATTCTTGCGCGCGTTGACGCGCTTCGCATGATCTTTCCTTAAGACGCCGTCGCTACCGTCCTTCGGTTCAGGATACCGATCACCAGGGCCCCGCAAAGTGCGGCAATAGCTGCAAAGCCGAACACCCCTGCCAGCCCCTGCGCCTCGACGATGAAGCCACCAATGGCCGCCCCACTGGAAATGGCGACCTGGAAAGTGGTCAACATCAACGCACCGGCGCTTTCCGCTTCATCCGATGCTGCCTGCGTGACGAAGCTCTGAACGCTTACCGGCAGGGCTCCGAAGGCAAATCCCCACAGCGCGGTCGCGACAAACGCGACGCTTGCAAGGTTTCCGGCAAGCGCTAACGCCAATGTTGTCGCAGCAATCCCGGTAGCCGCGATGACGATGGACAGCGCCGTACTGCGCTCGGAAACAAAGCCTCCGAACAGATTGCCGAGAAACCCGCCGATCCCGAAGGCCAGCAGAACTACAGATATCCCCTCAACCCCAAAATGTGGCACAGTTTCGAGGAAGGGCCGAATGAAGGTAAAACCCGCGAAATGGCCGGCGACCACCAGCAAGACGGTCAGAAGGCCCAGCCGGATTGCCGGGCGACGCAGCACCGTGGCCATCGTGCCCAATCCTGCGGTGCCGGTCGACGGCATCGCAGGCAGGGTGAGGAGTTGGGCGATGAAGGCAAGGCCGCCGACTGCAGCCGCGATGATGAATGCAGAACGCCAGCCATAGGCTTCTCCGACCCAGGCGCCGACAGGTGCAGCGCAAACCGTTGCAACGGACACGCCAGTCATGATGATCGCCATCGCCCGCGGCATCAACCGCTCTGGAACAAGCCGCATGGCGAGCGCCAGCGACATGGCCCAGAAGCCGCCCAGCGCGATCCCGAGCAACCCGCGAGCAACGAGAAGCGTCGCGAGCCCATCAGAGAATGCTGCCAGGAGACTGGAAACAACGAGCAGGGCTGTCAATCCGAGCAATGTGAGACGACGGTCAAATCGGCTGGTGCCAATGACAATTGCAGGGCCTGCGATCGCGCCGATGACGGCGGTCATCGTGACCGACTGGCCGGCGGCACCGATGCTGACATGCAGATCTTGTGAAATTGGCGTGAGCAAGCTGGCTGGAAGAAACTCGGCCGTCACGAGACCGAAGACGCCGAGCGAAAGCGATACCACGCCTGCCCAGGCCGGATCGGCCTCCTTCCTGTTCGCGTGGAAGCCATTGGCTTCGGGATTGATGTTCATACGCCATCTCCAAAGATTGTGATGACAAGGCTAGACGGCTCACGCTGGTGTTTCTATGCTAGAAAATCCACAAGACATGACTGTTCGTCCAAATGACGAGGACACGATGAGCGATGCACTGACGGAAATGATGCGAGGGCTTCGTCTGGATGGCGTCGACTACGGCCGCTGCCAGCCGTCTGCCCCATGGGCGACGGCGTTTCCGACCAAGGATGAAGCGCAGTTTCACTTTCTGGCAGCCGGAGAGGCATTTGTGCAGACGCCGGACGGGGAATGGATGGAAATGCGACCGGGGGACGCGGTCCTGCTGCCGCGGGGCGATGCCCATGTCCTTGCAAGCGCGCCCGGTATAGTGCCGACGCCCGTCGAATCCATGCCGCGCAAGGCCGTCTGCGATGGGATCGTCGATCTGCAATGCCCCTGCGCCGATAGCAAGAACCTGCTGTTCTTCGCGGTCATGCGCTTCAATGTCGACAAGCGGCATCCCTTGCTGCAATTGATGCCCAATGTGATGCGGACAAGCGATCTCGCAGCCAGTGAGCCCTCCATCCCTGCCCTGCTCGATGCGATGATGCACGAGGTCGATATGAACCGCGTCGGCGCTGGCGGTATCCTGGCCCGGCTTGCTGATGTTCTGACCGCGACGATCATCCGCGCCTGGGTGGAACACGGCTGCGGCGATGCTTCCGGGTGGTTGACGGCCGTTCGCAATCCCGAGGTCGGGCGGGTCCTGGCGGCGATCCATCTCGACCCTTCCCATGACTGGACGGTCGAAGAACTCGCTCGCAAGATGGGCGCTTCCCGTTCTGGGTTCGCGGAGCGCTTTGCCAGGGCCGTTGGTGAAACACCCGCTCGCTACGTCGCTCGCATGCGCATGCACCAGGCGCATCAGTGGCTGCGTGAAGGACAGCGCGTGGCCGCGATTGCCGAGCGCCTCGGCTATGAATCGGAGGCATCATTCAGCCGGGCGTTCAAACGCATCATCGGCGCCCCGCCCATGGCTTTCCGCGGGCGACCGCAGGATGGTCGCGCTTCCGCAATACCGTGATCTGTGAAGCACACAGCTTCGATGCCGGTTTTTCTGACAGCCGCTTGACGACTTGCCACCGGCGGTGATGCGCACGACCAGCCCACCTGATCCGGCTTCATCAGATAGGTCGGCGTCAGATTGATCAGGCTTTCCGCGCCATGGGCTCAATTCGAAATCCAATCTTTGTCGTCCATGGAGATTGCACGTTCGGCTGGAGCCGGACGACCTGTCTACGCCTTTCGGCTGAAAATCCGCGAAGCTCCTTCCTTCCGCCGATGATAATGCTAGAGTTTCGGTTAGTGATCCGGCTAACATCAACAGAGTGATGAATGAAGGCTTTGCCTACAAAGGCCGCGGCGACGGTAATCGTACTGTTCGCGCGCGCGGTCACGGCGGTCCGCGCCGTGTGGCCCGAGGGAGGGCTGCCTTCCCGACCCTGCGTTTATTATGCCAACCACTCCAGCCATGGTGATTTCGTTCTGGTCTGGACGGTATTGCCGCCCAGACTGCGCCATCGGGCCCGTCCGGTCGCCGGAGCCGAATACTGGTTGAAGTCCTGGCTCAATCGCTTCATCGGCAGAGATGTCTTCAATGCGGTGCTGATCGCGAGGGATCGGGACAAGCGGACGGAAGATCCCGTCACTCAGATGGCCTCGGCCATCGATGCCGGTTCGTCCCTCATTCTCTTCCCGGAGGGAACACGAAACCAGTCCGATGCAAGGCTCCTCCCGTTCAAAAGCGGCATTTTCCATCTGGCTGTGGCGCGCCCTGATGTCGATCTCGTGCCGGTCTGGATCAGTAATCTGAACCGCGTCATGCCAAAGGGTGAGATCGTTCCGATACCGCTGATCTGCACAGTTACCTTCGGCCGCGCTTTGCAGATCGCGCCGGGCGAAGACAAGGATGTTTTTCTCGAACGGATACAGGCTGCTCTCCTGGCCCTGTCTCCGAACACTATAGGCGGTGGGGAATGAGTGGCGCGAATTCCGATCTTATGACGCTCGTAGCCGGGATCTTCGGCGTGCTTATCGTTGCGTCAGTCATCGGTTACATATTGCAGCAACGCCTCTCGCCGAACGGTTCGAATGCGGCTGTCGAAAACCTCAACGCGCGGATCAAGGCGTGGTGGGTCATGGTCATCCTGATTGGCATTGCTTTCATAGCGGGCCGTATCGGCGTCTTGATCCTGTTTGGCTTTTGTTCATTTGCCGCGCTTCGCGAATTCGTAACCCTCATCAATACAAGAAGGGCGGATCATTGGGCGCTTGCGGCAGCCTTCTTCGTCGTCGTTCCGATCCAGTATTTTCTGCTCTGGGCTGAACAATACGGCATCTTTTCGATCTTCATCCCGGTCTATGCCTTCCTGCTAATGCCGATCATCTCGGTACTCCGAGGCGACACGGAGCGCTTTCTCGTTCGCATCGCGGAAGTACAGTGGGCCCTGATGATCTGCGTCTTCTGCGCTTCCCATGTGCCGGCTCTGCTGACCTTAAAGATACCGGGATATGAGGGCCGCAATGTGCTGTTGATCGCCTTTCTGGTGATCGTCGTCCAGCTCAGCGATGTCCTGCAATATGTCTGGGGCAAACTGTTCGGACGCACGAAGATTGCGCCAAGACTGTCGCCCTCGAAAACGGTCGAGGGCTTCGTCGGCGGGATCATCAGCGCGACGCTGATTGGAACGGGCCTCTGGTGGATTACACCATTCGCACCGCTTCAGGCAGGGCTTCTCGCCTTGGTCATCACGCTGATGGGCTTCTTCGGAGGCCTGGTGATGTCGGCGATCAAACGCGACCGAGGTGTCAAGGACTGGGGCCATCTTATCGAGGGCCACGGCGGGTTGATCGACAGACTGGATTCCGTCGTCTTCTCGGCGCCTATCTTCTTCCACCTCACGCGCTATTGGTGGTCATTGTGATGCCTGCTGTGCTGCAACGTCTTTTGCGCAGCGGCGTGGTTCATGTCCTGTTCGCTTTTCTGGCGATGGGCAGCTGGGCCATTTTCGCCAACCGCGCTCATCTCATGCCGGCGCCGCTCGTTGCCGGTCTTGTGCAGGGGACGATATCGGCCTGCCTGACGCTTTTCCTGAAATCGGTAATCGACTGGCTTTCCAGCCGCTTCAGCGGTTCAACACGATTTTGGGCGCCGCCGCTGATTGCCTGCCTTGGTTCGGCCAGCATTCTCGTGGCGATCCATGCGGTAAGCGGCACACCGGAGATACTCCGAACCATCGCGCTTCCGCTGCTGGTGTCGACGACTTATGCAGCGATCTACAATTATTCGATCTCCGCAAGACGAGGTTTCGACACATGATGGAGACAGGAGACAGGAGACCTCTGGCGAGCCGCAATACCCGCTGGGCGGGCGGAATTGCCCGATGGATGGCCGCGCGGGCCATAACGCCGAACCAGATCTCGCAAGCCAGTATGCTGGCGGCAGCAATCGCCGGCAGCACTTTCTATCTGGCGGGACAGACGACAGGCCTGCCGCGTGCCGGCTACCTGCTGCTGGCTGTTCTATTCTGCCAGGCACGCCTTCTTTGCAATCTGTTCGACGGCATGGTCGCAGTCGAAGGCGGAAAGGGAGAGGCTGACGGCCCTTTCTGGAACGAGTTTCCGGATCGCATCGCCGACCTGATGATATTCGCCGGCGTCGGGTATGGTATCGGTATGCCAGGACTGGGCTGGGCGGCCGGAGCCTTCGCCGTGCTGACAGCCTATGTCCGGGAGCTCGGTCGCGCCACCGGCAATCCCAGCGATTTCTCCGGCCCGATGGCCAAGCAGCACCGGATGGCGACGATCACGGCGGCGGGACTAGCATCCCTTCTCGAGCCATTATGGGGCGGGCAGAACCAGATCCTGACGATCGGTCTCTGCGTAGTAGCCGTGGGAGCAGCCCTTACAGCGATCCGCCGCTCGAAAACATTGGTAACGCGCCTCAAGCATCGCTGACGAGGTGGATCAGTTTCTAGCCGCCGAACGACGTTAGAATCAGGAGAGCCCTGCCCCGCGCGCTGCCCGGTCCAGCTCCCCTCGAAAATCGGGGTGGGCCAGCCCGATCAACGCCCTTGCCCGCTCCGCCACGGACTTGCCCTTTAGGTTCGCCCATCCATACTCCGTAACGACGATGTGCGTGTCGTTACGCGATGTTGTCACTGGTCCGGTCAGCGTCGGAACGATGCGCGAGAGCGTGCCCTTCGCCGCGGTGGAATGACAGGCGATGATCGATCGTCCCCCGCGAGAGGCATACGCGCCGCGCACGAAATCAACCTGACCGCCGGATGCACTGAACTGCCTGCCGTTCACGAACTCGGAATTGCACGCGCCGTTCAAATCGACCTGCAGCGTCGCGTTGACCGACACCACCCGATCATTCTGCGCGATGATGAAGGGATTGTTCACATAATCGACTGGGTAGGCCTCAACTGCCGGGTTGTTATTCAGGAAGTCGTAAAGGGCTTGATCTCCGAGCGCAAAAGTGAAGATGGACCGCCCGGCATGTATCTGCTTGCGACTGTTGTCGACCACGCCCGCTGTGACCAGCCTTGCGAGGCCCGGCGTCATCATTTCCGTATGAATGCCGAGGTGGCGATGCTGTGAAAGCCCCGAGCACACCGCATCAGGCAAAGCACCGATACCCATTTGCAGGCAGTCGCCATCTTCCACCAGGTCGGCGATGATCGCCCCGATGGCATCATCCACCTCATTGCGCTCAGCGGCGAGCAACACAGGCAGGCTGACGTCGTTTTCAACCAGCGCTGTCACGCTTGAAACAGGGATCATGCAATCGCCCCGCACATAGGGCATATTGCTGTTGACCTCGAGGATCAGGCGGAGCCCGGGCTTTCGCGATACCGTGAGCGCATAGTCGGTACTGGCACCAAGGCTGAAATTGCCATCGGCGTCCATCGGCGAGACGGTTGCAATCAACGTGTCCACACCGACATGCTCGACCATCGAGCGCGGCACCTGGCTGAAATGGCAGGGTACCAGGTCGACCGCGGGCAGCGCCTCCGCCAATCTCCTCTTGTCGAGCGCACGCTCGACGCCTCCATGAAAGTAGCTCATTGGGACGATCAGGTCGCGCAGCTCGAATTCGAATACACTCGTGCCAGCGACGCCAGTGCAAAGAAGATAGTAGAGCCGCACATTCTCGACGGCTCCCACACGGGCCCGTTCAGCAAGCGCCGCAAGGATAGCAGGTGGCTGACCGGCAGCCAGTGGCATTGCGACCTTCGCGCCGGACGGGACCATCGTGACCGCCGTGTTTGCAGATGTCAGCCGTTCGCGATACAGCCTCTGATGGATCGTCGTCATTGGGCCCTCCTCCCAGTGCACATTTCAGAACAATTCAGTATCCAGTGCCATGCTCACAACCTTATCGGCATTTGCGACCGTCGCAGGCGCTTTCGTCTGCCACAGAACACTCTATAAAAAGCGCCCAGCGCGTATTTTTTGCAAGGCTGGGCGCAGCGACGCCGCCTCGAGCGAGCTTTCGTCGGTGCTGTTTTGGTCGCAGCTTTCGCCAACGCACTGGCGATGCCACTGCTGGAAATTTGAATAAGGGCTCTTGAGCACACCAGCGGCACCATCACAAGCCGCGCTCACTGCCAGAATTCTGAATCAGGTATGCGAGGCGTCCTAACCGCCCGAGGCGCGGGTCGGCGTTCAATGTCCAATATAAGCCCGGCGCCTCCGCAGACCATGGAAGCCGAAATTGGCGACCGTCCCGCCGATGCCGGCTACGGGTCAACCATCGCGGCCGGTCATCGATCGAGAGAGGATGGTTTGCACGTAGTTTGAGTTGACCGACCTCGATCGCTAGACGACAGTTGTAACTCGCAGCAAGGCAGGAGGAAATGCGATGGACGAGCCAGACCGGTGGCGCCATATGGAAAGCGCCCCGAAAGACGGGAGTCGGATCTTGGTCACGATCCGCTCGTCCGAACAGGGACCGGCAGAAGTTGACCTCGCGTATTGGTCGAACGGCGATCAGTTCGGTGGAGAGGGCTGGCGCGCCTCTGATTCCTCCCCCGGACACATCATCGAATATGCTGAGCCGGAATTGAAGTGTTGGATGCCGATGCCCGCGGCAAACCTCAGCCGCAGCTCGATGCCCTCGCCCTGGGAAGGCGACGACACTGAGCAGCTCGACGGGTCGGGGATTTAAGAACTCGCGCTAAACGACAATGGTTTCTGCCTCCGCAGAAGAGGTCCAGATTGCCGTCGCCTGCAACAGGGATTCCGCCTGCGGCTCGCATCGGTCCAGCCTGCGAAGGCGCAACGGCAAACCGATGTTAACACGTGCCATCTCCCGCGAAGATTGATGCGCTCCGCTTCGGTGTGTGGCATCCCGGTGGTCAACCGTTTGTTTCGACCCTGTTGAAATGATCATAGAGCGCAATCGCTCTTCAAATCGCGCACCGCTTCACAAACCTTCTTGGCCGCTGCCTGCACCTGCGCATCTCAATCCGACAGAGCGGAACATAATCGTATTTTTCCCAAGATCGATCCCACTATTCTCTGTGAATAGTTGGCAGCCTTTGGCGACGCCTGCAAAGTGACGTCGCCTAAACAACATTCCTTTGACGCTGCTTTGACGGTGGGGTGCTACGGCCAGTTTGCGAAGTTATGCAGAGGGATTTCAGCCGGTTATGCTTCAGTTCAACCATCGCCGAAGTATCGATTTGCCTTTTGGAGTTCCGGTTTCCCTTATCGGTTGCTTGCCAGACGCCGCAGTTGTGGCAGACTGGCCTCCGCATGCTAGGTCTTCGAGCTGCCCAACCAGCACATCGGAGGCAACGGGGGCGGGGCCGGTGGATTGCATGGACAAGGAGCAAAATCCGTTTCGGATGTTCCTACTCGGGCCTTTCGCCCTTGTGGACGCCGGAGGTCGGTCGGTTACTCCGAAATCAAAAAAGGCCCAGGCTCTTCTGGCGATGCTTGCATTGTCCGCCCGTGGCTCGCGCTCGAGAATCTGGCTTAGGGACAAATTGTGGAGCGATCGCTCCGACGACCAGGCTGCAGCTAGTCTGCGCCAGGCTCTTTTCGACATTCATAAGACTCTGGGGCCAGCACGTAATCTCTTGATTACGGATAAAAATACCGTTTGGCTGGATATGGACCGACTCGTACTCGACACCGACCTGGTGGTTCGGGCGGAGCGGTCCGCGGATCAAATCACCGATGAATTGCTCGAAGGTATCGACATCCGCGATCCGGAATTCGAGGACTGGTTAGCGCTGGAACGGCAGAACTGGTATCGCCGGCTCGATGAAGGACAAGTCCATGATGTATTCGAGCCGCGACAGCAGCCGAGCCGCGATATCGCCAAACATTCAGCGCTGCTGCCGCTGACAGGCGCCCCGGATGTGCCGAGGCCAGGCAAACCCACGGAAACCACCGGCAGCGACCCAAATCCGCGGCGGGCTTCCGGTGACTGGCGATGGGTGATGGCCCTTCAGTCACCCATCGTGGTGGGCGCTGGAGAGGGCGGACAAATTGCTGCGGCACGGTTCCAGAATCTCATTGCAAAAGCCGTCATCGACGGGCTGGCCATTGGCGTCACCGACCTCTCCTTCACCCTGCCGGATATTGAAGAGAGCGAACAGCAAATCAGCCTTCCGATATGCCTACAGCTTCGCGTGACGTTTGACGGTGACATGGTGCTGGTCGAACTGGTGATGAAGCACCTGATCAACAACCGCATTCATTGGCTGGGCAGTCAGGCAATCAACCGCACGCAGTTCGAGCGGGGCGAATTCGGCACCGCCGCTGCGCTGATCAGCCAGGCCATCGATCAGTTGGCCTATTTCCAGGAGACCCAGGCAAACGACAGCCGATTGTCGCAAGACGGTCTCCTGATCGACGCTGTCAATGCGATCTTTCGGCTGTCGCGCAGCGATCTTGATAACGCCGAGCGGCGCCTGGAAGAACAGATCCAGTATCAACCGCGGTCATCGGCTTTTGCCTGGCTGTCATTCATCCGGACTTTCCAGGTCGGCCAACGTTTCAACGCGCTCGACGCGCATCTGATCGAGGAGGCCCAGGCCTATGCGCGCAAGGCGCTGGAACTCGATCCGCAGAATTCGGTGTCGCTCGCGCTCGTCGGCCACGTCCATTCGTTCCTGTTCTGCGAATATGACTACGCGGCCAACCTGTTCGAAAAATCGATCCGCCTGAACCCTGCCCTGCCGCTCAGCTGGGATCTCTACGCCATGCTTCATTGCTATGCAGGCCAGCCCGACAAGGCTGTGGCCATGGCGCGTTGGGTGCAAGAGCTCGGCGTCTACAGCCCGCATAAATATTACTTCGATACGACCAAGTGCATTGCAGCGGCGCTTGCAAGCGATCATGCCACGGCCATAGCTGCAGGCGAAGAAGCTCTGCGGGCGCGGCCGAACTTCAACAGCCTGCTGCGCTATCTTGCCTCCAGCCATGCCCATTCCGACGATCTCGGCGGCGCGCGCCATTACCTGCAGCGGCTTGAGGCGGCCGAGGGCGGCTTCTCCATCAATGCCTTTCGCGGCAGCGGCTATCCGCTGCTCAACACAGGTGGCGGACAGATCTTGATCGACGGCCTGCTCAAGGCGGGCGCTAAGCTGCGCTGAACCCCGGACAATTTCTTCAGAACTTCGCGCAAGGAGGCTGCAATGGAAGCGGACACTACCCCGGACCTACAATCAAAAATTGTTTCATTTCTAGACAGTTATAAATTCAGGATTGAGCCGGATACGGTTCTTCCATGCGAACCGAGGGGCGATGCGAGCGCTAATCCCCTCGCCGGTGCAAAGCCGGCTGCGCCTGATGCAACCTCCGAACCTGCGCTTCTCTTCGGCACGGATGAAGATGCATCTCCCATGGCCGGGCCCGTGATGGCGACGATGGCCGTAGCCTCGGTCCTCAACAAGAGCGTCGCGAACAAGTCGGTGCTCAACAAGGCATCGCTGAACAAAAACAAGAATAAAAATAAGAACAAAAACAAGAACAAGTCGACGATGGACGGCGCCAGTCTCGGCGTGTCGCAACTTATCCCCTCCTTCGAACTGCGCAGGCTGCACCAGCAGCCGTCACGCAACGCCTATACCGCGGCGCGACGCTTCACCTGGGAAATGCTGGATATACTTCCGCCGCCCGGCCCGGATTATACCCGCCTCGAGACGACGGTGCTGGTTTCCATGCAGCGCCGCGACCGCGAACGTGTGCGGCGCCTGCCCGACATCCAGATCGAAGCGACGATCTCCGTGGCGGAATTCACCCGCGCACTGCATATCGAGGATCTCGGCGGCTTCGAGCAGACGGAAGGCCTTTTCCAGGCGATCCTGACGGCCTGCGAATATGTCGGGCTGATCTACAAAAGCCAGTTTAACCGGCTGCGGCCAAACCAGTTCGAGCCCATGCTGCGGCCGTTACTGGCCGTGCCTGCCCACGAGTCCTATCCCAGCAACCACTCGTTCCAGTGCTTTTCTATCGCCTTCGCGTTCTCGACGATCCTGCCGGAACATCCGGCCACCGACGAGCTTGCCCGCATCGCCCAGAACGTCGCCGAAAACCGCGAATGGGCCGGCCTGCACTATCCGAGCGACACACAGGCGGGGCGAGATCTCGCCCGACGCTTCGCTCCATACCTCCACGACGCGTTCGGTCCTCTGTTCCAGGCCGTACACGACGAATGGGTCTGAATTCGCCAGCTGCTGCTCAACAGGATGATAACCATGACGGATCAAACACAAATGCCTGAGCCCGCGCCGATCGACTACTATTATCTCTGGCACCTGACTGCCCTTGGCGTCGTCGACGCGGAATATGGCTCGGCTCCGCCTGCTCCACCGGCACTCGATGCGAGCGCCGCACGCGCGCTCCCCGATCCCCTTATCACAGGCACGGTATGGGATGCCATCGCTTCCGCCGGCCCGTTGCGACCCGCGCGGGTCGCGCTGATCGATGTCGGCGTATCTCCGGATCATCCCAATCTGGCAACCCGGCTTGACCGGGAAGCGTCAATCGATTTGACGACCCATCGTTACGGCGCGCGCGTGCTCGAAATTCTCGATACGACCACGTCCTTTGACCGTGAGGAAAGACATGCCTTCTTCGCCGGGCTCAACATCGCTCCGCTTGGCAATATCGGCCTTTCGAATGACGACCGGGACTATCTCAGTGATCTGGTTGCCGAATATGCCGCGTCGGAGGGGGTTCTCCGGCGGCTCTACAATCCGGAATCGCTGTTCGCATCGCATGGTACCTGCTGCGCGGGGCTGATTGTCGGCGAACCCGCCGTTGTTGCGGAAGAAGGCACACCAAGCCTCCCGCCGGAAGGAGCCTTCTACGGGAATGGTGACGAGCTGCGTACGAGCGGCAATCGCAATGTCATCCCCTATTTTGGCGTTGATCCTTTCTCAAGGCTCATCTCGATCAGAACGTCCTTCGAAGACGATGTCAGGCAGTTCATTGCGGCCTTTCTTTATGCCTATCATCAGAAAGCTGACGTGATCGTCTTGCCGCGCGGTCTGCCTGACCCCAAACGCAGCATTGTTGATCCGAAGAACGAGCTGAAGGCGGACCTGGAGCTATGGAAAAACCAGGATGCCGCCAACTTGTTCACGCGCATTGCCGTTGCTGATCAGGGTGGGCCTGAACTGGAGCCGAAAGCCGCGCAGGAAGGATCTAATCCGGATCGCCCATGGCATATCCTCAAGCAACTCATCCTCGCCATCAGCCGGCACATCCCGATTGTCTGCGCCGCAGGAAATAGTGGCGAAAGCCAGTTGATCTATCCGGCAAGTCTTGCCGCCGATAACAACGGCATCATTGCTGTTGGGGCCGTTACCGTCGAAGGTTTCCGTTCGGGCTACAGCAATTACGGCGAAGGATTGACGGTTGTCTCCCCCTCTGACGATGGTGAGGTCTTCAACAGGCATCAGTTGCGCCTCGACCGGCTTTCTCCATTTGCGGCGCAGCACGACTACGGCGCTTTTCGAGCGCGGGAATACTACTATTCGCACTTCTCGCTGCTGACGACGGACCTGTCGGGGATTTTCGGCTATAATCATGGCTCCGATCCGTGGTCTGCCATCGTGCCGTTCGGAATCAATCCGGGCATCGGGGGCGGATACTACACCACTTTCGGGGGCACCTCAGGCGCGTCGGCGCAGGTGGGTGGACTATGCGCCCTGATACAGCGGGCCTACAAGAGCCGCCACAATCCCGCTGAGCGCCTCTCGGGGCCCCATGTGAAGTCAATTCTGAAGGCCGCATCCCGCCTGGACGCCATTGTCGCGCCCGGAACGAGGAAACTGACGGCGGATTGCATGAATGCCGAAAGCGAGGACGCACTCGATATGGCCTATTTCTTTGGGTCAGGCCTGCCGAACGCGCGGGCGGCAGTACAGGCAGCTCTTGCCATCTGACCCCCGGGGATGCTTTTCCATAATTCCAAGCCTCCTCTATCGAGGGGGCTTTTTCTTTGTTTGCGCCTTTTTACGGATTTTTAACGCGGTACTGGCGGGCAAATGACGCCCTTGGGCAATAGTGCCTCTCAACAGACGACGCACACCGTTCCGATGCCGGACGAAGCGGCCCCAACCGGGGCATCTTCACCCGAGATGCAACCTGATCCGCCCGAAGACAAACTCACGGAGGCTGTTGATGTCCGCGACCCGCATTCAACAATTGGCAGATGAGGCGCGCCACCTGCTCAAGGGCAATCCCTTGATGGCAAGTACCGTCTCCCGGCAGCGCGTCGCAACTCGCAACCTTTTGAAGCGACGCTTCCAATATGGCCGTACGCTCGCGGCGGCTTCGAAGCTCGCCGATTGTTCGGTCGGGGTACAGGCGCTGGCAGGCTATTTCCCCGGCCTTGCAGATGATGGATACGCTCGCCTGCTCGAGCTTTCGCCAGCGGTCGCCGGATCGGTCAGCACCGACCCTTACCGTTCATCCGTGCTTGCAGCCTGGATGGGTGGGCTCGCGCGCAGTCTGGAATGGCAGGCGGGCAGCCCCAATGAGCAGATCGTCCGCCGCTATCTGCGGACGGATCTGATCGCATCCGATCTTGAACTAGAACGTCAGCCGGCGCGCCGGCTTTCCTGCGGCATTGGCCTCGTCCGCATCGAGAGCCCGGCGTGGAGCCATGTCATGCAAGCCCTCCTCCGCCAATCTATGCCGGACTACCCCGGTACCGACGACCCCATCACGGGCGATGCGGAATTGGACCGCGTCGCCGACCATCTGGAGAAGGCCTTCGCCTTGATCGCGGAACTGGACGTGTACGGCTATCAGCGTTTGATCGCCTGCCTGCACACGCTTCACGTTGGCGTGCGGCGTGAACCGTCGTGTTCCTTCTCAAGTTCGAACGAATTGCCGGGCAGCGCGATGATCGCCCTTTCAAGAGAAAGATTGCGCGACGGCGATCATGCCGCGACAGCGGCCCAACTGCTTCACGAGGCGGGGCATGTCCTGCTGGGGTTTTATACGACCTCGGCGGCGGCATCCCTGCCTGGCGAGTTCCGGTATATCTCCCCATACGAGAACGACATACAGACGCTCGAGAGCATCCTGCATACGGCCTACGCCATTCCCTGGGAGTGTGCCTTCCGCATGGCATGCCTATCCGCCGAGGTGGATCCTGAGCACCGCGCCCTGAAGACGGCATTCATAATCGCCTATGCTGCGCGGCAAATCCCGCTCATCGATATCGCTCGGAAAGGAATCGAACGTCTCGGCGGCGATGTCCTCCTCGACCTCCCAGACATCGCCGCCATTCCTTCCTGGAGTGGCCGGATCCTATTCCTCGTGAGCCAGTTGCTTGCCGAAGAGCCCATTGTACACCGCCAGGCTCACCTCGCCGAGCGCCAACGAGTTCTCGATCGCCAAGCCTGGAACATCGGACAGGTGCTTCTGCGCGGCAAGGAGCCGATCGATCCGCGGATGGGTCAGCGAGAGATCGATGACAGCGGCGACAATGTCTGCCTCTGGTACGATGGCAGATTTCACGTGATCACGAAGGCTGCCGACCATGAAATGAGCAAGGATTACGGTCGCTGCGCCGAGACGACCCGTGTAACTGCGCCCAGCGAGATGGAGGCGATGTGATGGTCAATTCTCGGTCTAAACGATTGTCAGCGGCTGCCAGCGCGTCCGTCGATTTCCCGAACCCCTTCGCCCACAGCTTTGGGCGGAGCGGCAGAGGGGCTCTGTTCACCGGCAATAGTGCTGATGCTGTCGAGGAACAGAGCCCCAATGTTACCAGTGCTGCATTCGGCGCGTCGTCGTGGGCATCCGATATGCGGGCGGAGAACGAATATGTCTCCGCAGCAATCGATCACCACGACACCTTCCTGACGCCTCTTTGCTATCGGCAACGCGACTTCGCGCGGTTTCGCGAAATCGACTTCGTCATCATCGGATGCGGCGGCGTCGGCTCGCAGATTGCCGTCCAGCTTGCGACCCTCGGCGCGCGCCATTTCCTTCTCGCGGATGCGGATCGTATCGGCGAGAATAACTTAAGCGACCTCCCTTGGGCGGGAAAAGCTGACCTCGGCTGTCTGAAGACAGACAAGCTGGCGACTTATCTGGCTGCACGTTTTTCTGCCAAGGTCTTCGCACTGCCGGAAACTGCGGAAGGGGCTGTTGCGCTTCGGTTGATCGCAGACTATGCCGATAATCCGTTCGTCGTTCTCGCCGGCGAGGATTCCCTTTCGGTAGAGAAGTTCGTGGCAGCCGGTCGCGCATCGGCAGCCGGCATGCCCCCCTATTTGCAAGCGAGCCGCTACGGAGGCTATCGCACCACCAGTTCCGCTGTCGTGGTGCATGCCGTCTCGCAGATCGCTCAACAATGCCTTTCGAAACACTCTGCCTCGCCAGGACGCCGATGGATTGCCAACCTCAAAACCGATCAGGGCGAGCTCCGTTCTCCTTCCAAAAACCTCGCAAGTGGAGGCCCGTTCGTCGCTCCTGGAGGCGCCAAGAAGGAACCGGTCGAAATCGCTGATGCCATCAATCCGGCGGCGCCGCATTCACAGATGTGGTCACTCGCGCCATGTTCGCTCATCTACGATGCTGGCGAAACTGGCGGAATGAATGGTGAGCTGACGATATCAGAAGCTCTTCGTGATCCGCTGATCGCCATGGTGATGCGGGCCGACGGCGTAACCAGCGAAGAATTGAAGCAACTCCTGGAGACAGCAGCCCGTAGGGTCGAAACGAATCTGTCTGACGAAGTTCAGGAACAATGAGATTCGATATGATGACAAATTTCCCAACGATAATTCTTGCTTTTGCGGGAGGTAAAGATCGCAAGGTGATCCGTACCGCTCGCGAGGCTGCGCCACTGCTGCTGAATGAATGGCCCACCGACGATGGCGAGGAATTCTTCACGGCGGTGAGAATCTGTTTGGAGGTCCTTACCGGAAATACCGAACCCGAGAACTTGCACGAGGCAATCGTCCGCGCTGCATATGAAGCGGGTATTGCTGCGATCACGACTGATCACCGCCTAGGTATCCTCAGGATCTATCCGGTTACCGAGGTCCACCGCCCATGCGCCCCTCGCAATCCCGCTCCCGTCGAACCGCTTCCACAATTGCCATCAGGGCGCCGACCGCGGCAGCGAAAATGGTTGGGGCGATCCAAAAGGCATCGATCGGAAATGCATCGGGATGTTTCGAATGAAGGTGAAACTGCCCACGTATCTCTTCGCGACAACCGGAATGAGAAGGCCAAGATATTGTGATTTGCCGAAGCTCATCGACCTGCGCGAAGCTATGCTCGCCCTGTTGGGCTGGTCCCAAAACTCTCGCGAAACCGGCGGGAGAAGTGTGAGCGCGACACGTAGCCCGCAGCCTCGGCGGCGGCGATTGCCGTAGCGCCAGATGTGATTGCATGTTGCGCGGCCTTTAGTCGCTCGCGCCGCAAGATTGCGCGGAAGGACGTGCCGTCCGCGGCCAATCGACGTCGTAGCGTGGACGCTCCAATTCCGAGTTTTCCTGCGACATCAGAAACGTTCCAAGCCTCCGAAGGGGCCGTTGCGATCAGCCAGGCGATGTCGTCGGACAGGCTTTGTCTGAAGAGCGGTCGCGCCTCGGCAAGTGGCCGCAATAGCGCCAGTACCTCTGTCAGCCTCAGCCGTTTGATTGTTTCGCCGACGCTGACATCGGCGATCGTGGATGCTGCGTGGCAAATCGTCTCGACGAGATCGATGCTCAGCGGCACGGCGTCGAGATCGACTGCATTATGGGCGCGCTCCGCAACGGAGAGCGGTGGAATGCCCTCCGGCAGGAACGGCACATCGAGCCGCAACGCTGCGTAGACGCCGGTTTTATCGTCTGGAATGTTGACCACGTCCATCGGCACGCCACCGGGCAAGACGAAGAGCGAGCCGGCCGAAAAGGACCGGGTGCGATCGCCAAGCCACACGTCCTTTTGGCCATAGAGCACGACGCAGATCATCGGACAATCAAGTCGAAGAGCTGCCACCCGTTCGCGGTCGAAGCAGCAATAGGCGAAAAGCTGCCCGCCATAGGGATGCATCCCAACATCGAGCTTTCCCGCCACCATGGGGCGGAGTCGATCGAGCAGGCGTTGGGAAAGCTCGGAACGTCGGTCGCGGATCATCATGTTCATAAGCACAATCTATGAGAAGGCGCGGCAAGAAAAAATACCGCCGGTGAGCGTTTCGGGCCCAAGTGATCACAAATCTGGCGCATGCCGAGTGGCCAAGGGCGGCACAAGAAGGATCTTCAAGACAAGGAGACCTTCATGAAGACCTTCAAATTTGCGCTTGCCATCGGGGCAACGGTCGCATCGCTGTCCTTCGCTTCCACGCCGACACGCGCTGCTCCAGACCTTGACCTCTGGCGTCTCGACTGCGGCGACGTCATCGTCAAGGATTTATCGATGTTTTCCGACACCTTCGCTTTTGCCGGCAAGAAGGGCGAGCTGACGGATAGCTGCTACGTTATCCGCCACGGCGGCGACTACCTTCTTTGGGACACCGGGCTTCCCGCCGGCATCGTCGGCAAGGCACCCGATCAGAATGCGCCGATCGGCGTCTCGCTCAAAACCGACATCCCGACTCAGTTGAAACAGATCGGCATCAAACCGGAGCAAATCGCAACCGTCGGCATCAGCCACAACCATTTCGACCATCTCGGGCAGGCTGCGACCTTTTCGAAAGCCACGCTTATGATCGGCGCCGCCGATTGGCAGACTTTTCACGACAATCCTCCGCCCTTCGCGGTCGTACCAGATCTCGTCAAACCCTGGCTCGATGGCAAGGCGAAACTCGACCTCGTGACGGGTGACCGTGACGTCTTCGGCGACGGTTCCGTGATGATGCTGTCGATGCCTGGTCATACGAAAGGGGAAGCCGCCCTCCTGGTAAAGCTTGCAAAGATGGGGCCGGTCCTGTTGTCCGGCGATGTCGTGCATTTCGAGGATAATCTGGCCACCCACGGCGTGCCGGGTTTCAATGAAAACCGTGCCGACACGCTCGCATCGATGGAACGCCTCGAAGCGGTGGCAGCCGGGCTGAACGCAACGCTCGTCATCCAACACGATCCCACTCATATTTCTCGCCTGCCGGCCTTCCCCGAAAGCGCAAGATAAGCGACGCGATCGCCATCGGCACATAATCACAAATGCCACCGGCGTTGACATGCCGGTGGCAGCAACACGGTCGGGCTCGCCAACATCGTTCCCTTGGCAACCGGAGGCCGGCCATCCCTCCTTCACCTCCAGCGGTCCTTTCGGGCTCGAGGTGCTCGGCACTAACGCTCCTTTCGCCCTTTTTCATGCGCTTCATCGAAGCTCAATGTGCGATGGATCCGACGTTCGCATCACCATGGACCCGGCGAACAGGCCACTGGATCGTTTTCAGGCGCTTTGCGCGCAATAGGCACGCCAGCCGCCATAACCAGTGATATCCGGCTGGCCGGCGACGGCCGCACTTTCACAGAGAAAGCCGGTCACCTGCGAACCGTCGTCGAGCGTCAGCTTGCCGACGCCGAGCGGCGCGGGAATGCGACCGATGAAATCGCCGAAACCAGCAACCGGCAGCGCCCAAATTTCGACGACGACCGGCGCGCCGCTTTCAGCGCGGATCAGGCCTGGTTTGGCCGGAACAGTTCCAGTCAGCGCGTAGAGCCTGTAGTCGCTGCTGGTGGCGGTGGACCGGCGGAAAAAGCCGCCGCGTTCGACAAGTTCGTGGTTGAGCGGCATGCCGGAAAGATGGGCACCAACCACGGCGATCTCCCGATAGCCTTTCGGCAGAGGCTGTTCGACGACTTCCGGATACGGGTTGTCGAACTTGGCCAGCTTGAGGCCCGTTGCCTTGTGGAAGGCGGCGGCTATGCCGGCTGCGCGCGCCTCCTCGAAACCCGGCGCCAGGAACGTGACGCCGAGCGGCAGGCCGTCCTTGCGGAAGCCGTTGGGAACGGCAATACCGCAAAGCCCCATGAGATTGACGAAGTTCGTATAGATGCCGAGCTTGCTGTTCAGCTCGATCGGGTTCGCGGCGATCTCCTCCTTTGTGTAGATCGTCGGTGTCGTGGGCACCAGCAGAACGGCGATGTCCTTCCATACGGCGCGCGTGTCGCGCTTGAGTTCGGCGATGCGATGGATTGCCGCGAAGGTGTCGATGGCGCTGAAGTTGCCGGATTTCGAGAGGATCTGCCGCGTTACCGGATGGATTGCATCCCGATACTTCTCCAGCACGCTGTCGAGGCTGAGCGCGCGTTCGGAAATCCAGGGGCCGTCATAGAGAATGCGTTGCGTTTCCTCGAAGGGCGTGAAATCCACCTCGACCTTCTCGCCGCCCAAGGCGATCAGCCGTTCGACAGCTTCGCCGAACAGGCGCTCGGCTTCGGCGTCACCGAAGAAACGAAGCGCATCGCCAGCCGGCACGCCGAAACGGAAGTGCGGCGGCGGCGCGACGGGAGTGAGCTGCACCTCGTCGGCTTCCGGCTTCGAGAAGGGATAGGACGGGTCATAGCCCGCCATCAGCTTCAGCACGCTCATGCCGTCCTCGACCGTCAGCGAGAATACGGAGAGCGTTTCGATGGTCTTTACGCAGCCGCCGCCGGAAACACAGGCATTGCTGACCAGACCGGGCGTCGGCTTGACGCCCACGATGTTGTTGAAGCCTGCCGGTACGCGTCCCGAGCCGGCGGCATCGTTGGCGATGGAAAAACTCGAAAGACCGGCGGCCACGGAAACGCCCGAGCCCGAGCTCGACCCCCCGGAAATGTAACGCTCGTCGAAGACGGAGGAGCAGGCGCCATAGGGTGTGCGCATGCCCACCAGACCGATGCCGAACTGGTCCATATTGGTCTTGCCGATGAGAAGCGCGCCGGCCTCGAAAAGGCGGTCGAGCGCCTGGCCGGAGGAGCGGGCAACATAGGCGGCTTCCTTGAGCGCGTTCGTCGTCGGCAGGCCGACGATATCGTTGCAGTCCTTCACCGAGAAGGGGATTCCCCAGAGCGGTCGTCCATCATGGCCGGCGGCCTCCAGCTCGGCTGCGGCCTTGAGCGCGTTCGCGCGCGACACGAGATAGGTCCAGACGTGGTCGTCGCCGCGTGCTTCTATGCGGTCGTAGATGGCGTTGACGACGCGGGTCGGCGTCAGGCCACCGGTAGCATAAGCCTTGCCGAGCGTGGTGAGATCGAGGCTGCCTGTGGCGTCGGACCAGGTGAATTCTGACATGATGCTACTCCTGAATTGTCGTTAGTGCCGCCAGGACGTCGGCGGTGGCGGCAACCGTGCCGAAAAGGCCGTTGCCGAAAGTTGTGATACGCAATTGCGCGCTGTGGCGCAGGGGCGAGGTGCCCTTGCAGGCATCCGCCACCGTCAGGCACTCGAAACCCATGTCGTTGGCCGCGCGCTGTGTGGCGTGAACGATACCTTCGGTCGGAAGGCCGGTCACGAGCAGGTTGCGCACGCCGCGCTGGCGCAGCTCATCCTCGAGCCCCGTGCGGAAGAATGCGTTGTCGCCACCATGATCGACGAGGATTGCGTTATCGGGCAGCTCCAGCCTGTCGCTCAGCGCCCATTCGGCAGAATGTCTAGCGGGAACATGGTCGCCGAGGAGACGACGGCGAGCCGCTATCGCGCTTTCGGACGGGTCTGCTCCACGGCGGGCGGCAACGACGGTAAGGCCGGCTTTCTTGGCCCCTTCGAGCAGTTCCATGGCGGCTTCGAGCTCCGGCCCGGCCGACAGCGCGGCAATGTTGCCGTTCTGGAAGCCGAGGAGCAGAAGCGCGGTGTCGATCGCCGACCAGACCCCGTCAAAGGGCCAGGAATAGGGATTGGCGGCAATGGCGCCGAAGTTTTTCATGTCGCGCTCAGCCATCGAGCATCTCCAGCATGGCTTTGAACGCAGCCCGGTCGGAGACGCCGCCCCAGCGCCCGCCGAATGCCCCAAGGATTTCGAGGGTCGCCTCGTGATTGGGTGTTTCGACCGCCGCCGTGCAGTCTTCGAGAAGCACGCACTCGATGCCGTATTCGAAACCGTCTCGCAGGGTGGATTGCACGCAACAATCCGAGGTGACACCGGTGACGACAAGGCGAGAGATGCCGCGCTTTTTCAGTTCGTCCGCCAGTTCGGTGCGGTGGAATGACGACTTGCCCGGCTTGTCGATCACCAGTTCTCCCTCGACGGGACTTAGTTCGGGAATGATCTGCCAGCCCGGCTCGCCATGCACCAGGATACGGCCGGTCTTGCCCTGATCGCCGATACCGAGCCCATGGACGCGGGTGCGCCATTGCTTGTTGGCATGCAGGTCCAAAAGATCGGGTCGGTGTCCCTCTCGGGTGTGAATAACGGTGATCTCCGCCGCCCGGGCAGCTTTAAGGACATCGCGGATCGGCGCGATGACGGAGCGGGTGTTGGAGACATCCTCGCCGAGTTGGTCGACCCAGCCGCCGGGGGCGCAGAAATCCACCTGCATGTCGATGATGATGAGCGCGATCTCCGCCCTTGAGACGGGACCGCCGAGCGGCCAGAAGCCGCCGGTTGCCGGACTCGTCACAAGGTTACTCCCGTTTGCGCGTCAAAAACGAGGATGGACGCCGGATCGATGGCGAAGGACACGCTCTCGTCGCGGCTGATGCGATGGCTGCCGTCGATCATGGCCTTCAGCTTCGGCGACGACTTCATCACATCGCGCTCGTCCTCGATCATGTCGGCATGGCCCATGGCGATCTCGCCGGAATCGAGATGCAGCAGCAGGTCGGCTCCCAGATCCTCGACGAACAGGACCCTGGCGGAGAGGGTTCCCGGTCCCGTCGAGCCCGTGGTCACTTTGAAGGCTTCGGGGCGGATGCCGGCGACAACCTTGCCGCCAATGCGTCGGGCCAGCCGGTCCGCCGAGGCCGGAAGCGGGAGCAGGAAGGGACCGATCTGCAAGGCCGGTGCGCCGTCGCGACCAACGAGGGTCGCCTCCATGAAATTGATCGGCGGCGAGCCTATGAAGCTCGCGACGAACATATTCACCGGATTGTCGTAGAGCTTGCGAGGGGCATCGAGCTGCTGCAGTGTTCCCTTGTTCATCACGGCGACGCGATGACCCATCGTCATCGCCTCCACCTGGTCGTGCGTCACGTAGACCGTGGTGACCGCCCGCATGCGCTGCAGCCTCGAAATCTCTGTCCGCATCTGGCCACGCAGTCGAGCATCGAGGTTCGAAAGCGGTTCGTCCATGAGGAAGGCGTTGGGCGAGCGAACCAGCGCCCGTCCCATGGCGACGCGCTGGCGCTGGCCACCGGAAAGGCGCGCCGGCTTCCGGTCGAGGAATTCCGTCAGTTCGAGCAGCGCAGCCGTTTCGCGAACCTTCTCCGCCACCTCCTCGGCCTTGGCGCCGCGAACCTTCAGTCCGAACGCGATATTTTCGCCGACGGTCAGATGCGGATAGAGCGCGTAGGACTGGAACACCATGGCGATATTGCGCTCGCGCGGGGCAAGATCATTGGCGACGGTATCGTTGATCCTGAGCGTGCCGCCGGTGATCTCCTCAAGGCCCGCGATCATGCGCAGCGCCGTGGTCTTGCCACAGCCCGACGGACCGACAAGCACCATGAATTCACCGTCGTTGATCGAGAGGTTAAAGTCCGTCAGTGCTGCGGACTTGCCGCCCGCATAGGTCTTGGACACGTTCTGAAACGAAATCTGGGCCATGGATCTGGGTCCTACTGTACGCCGTTCGTTGCGCCCTGAACGAAGTAGCGATTCATGAACAGCGCCATCAGGACAATCGGAATTGTTGAGAAGTGGGCGAGCGCGCCGAGCGTGCCCCAGGTGATGTCCTTGGTACCGTAGGCGGTCAGCAACGCGACCGATATCGGCTTGGAATCGAGTGTCGTGAGGAACATGGGATGAAGGAAGTCGTTCCAGGAAAACATCATGCAGAACAAGGCGCAGGCGATCATGCCTGAACGGGTGGTCGGCACAGCGACCTTGAGGAAGGCACCCATCTGCGTGCAGCCATCGGTCAATGCCGCCTCTTCCATATCGGGAGGCAGCGACTTGAAGTAGGAGAACATCATCCAGGTCACGAAGGCACAGTTGAGCATGGTGTTGAAAACGATGACCGCCCACCAGCTTCCGAGCAGGCCGATGTCCCGCATGAGCAGATAGAAGGGGATCAGGGCGGCGATTGCCGGGATCATGCGGATCGCCAGGAAGAAATAGGCAAAGCCCGCGGCATACCTGGACTTCGACCTTGCCAGTGCATAGCCCGCGGGAGTGCCGAGCAGCAGCGACAGAAGCGTCGTACCGACGCTGATGACAAGCGACGAGCGCACCAGCGAGAACACGTCGAAAGCCGCAAAGGCCTTGCGGAACTGGTCGAGCGTTGGCTCGAAGAACAACCGCGGCGGCACGGAGAAGATCTGGTTCGAGGGCTTGTAAGCCGTGGAAATCAGCCAGCATACCGGCAGCAGGAAGAGCACGGTAATGGTGAGAATGGTGGTCCGCTCGAGAAAGACGCGTCGTTTGGAAACCATGGCCATCGCATTACTTCCCATTGATCCGTACATCGGCGCGGCGCACCACCAGCATCAGCGCGGTCGCCATCAGCGCTATAAACAGCAGTGTGACGTTGCCGACCGCCGACGCATAGCCGACATTGAAGAATTGCAGCCCTTCCTTGACGCCGAGCATCATCAACGTGTTCGTAGCGTCGTCGGGTCCACCCCCGGTCGTGACGAAGACGGAATCGAACACGCGGAAGGCGTCCATGCTTCTCAGCGTGAGCGCCAGGAAGACCGATGGCAGCATCAAAGGCAGGATAAGCATCCGAAAGCGCTGCCAGGCCGTTGCGCCATCGACCAGCCCCGCCTCCAGCACGTCTGCCGGCAGCGCTTTCAATCCTGCGAGCAGGATCAGCGCCATCAGGGGCGTCCATTCCCAGCAATCGATAAGGATCAGCACCCAGAGCGCCGTGCTGCCGTCCGTCAGAAGGCCGCTGCGCGGCCCGATCCCGGCCTCTGACAGGAAGTAGCCGATCATGCCGTAGTCCGCACCGAGCAGCGCCTTGAAGATCAGGCCGACCACCAGCGGGGTGATCGTGGCGGGAATGAGCAGGAAGGCAAGGACGATGCGATTGAAGCGACTGTCGCGCCACAGCAGCAGCGCAAGGCAGAAGCCGAAAACCAGCTGCAACCCGACGCTGAAGATCGTGAACTGAAAGGTATTGAGAATGGCCTTGCGGGCCGACGGATCCGAGAAGATGTCGAAGTAGTTCTGGAGGCCAACGAACTGGGTGCGGGCCGGGCGCAGAAGATGGTATTTATAGAAGCTGTACCAGATGCCCTGTCCAAGGGGCCACAACCCTACAGCTGCGACATATATGACGGCCGGCGCTGCCATGAGAGATAGGAAAAACCTGCGGCGGTCTGAGAAGCTGTAACGCACAGGTCAACGCTCCACTCTAAATTCGGCAGGTCGGGGGAACAGCCAGCGCCTGTCATATGGCTCGCAACTTTACTCAGGTTGCATTGAAGGTCGGCCCGCCACCCTTTCCTCGGCTGGCGGGCGTCAAAGTCTGTCAGAACAGTTTTTCGGCTGCCGCCTGGGCTTTGTCCAGCGCATCCTTCGGCGTAACCGAGCCAGAGAGCGCCGAGTTCACGGCAGTGCCAAGCAGATCCTGGATTTCCGGATACTGGGGAATGCGCGGGCGGAATTCGCCATTGCCGTGCTCATAAGTTTCCTTCAGAACCGGCAGGAAGTCGAATTTCGCGTTGAGATCGGGGTCGTCGAGCTCGCTCTTGCGGATGAAGCCACCTGCCCCGAGCATGTTGAACTCCTTGTGGACCTTCTTGCTGCTGATCCACTTGACAAAGGTCCAGGCAGCGTCCTGCTTGGAGGCGTCGATGTCGGCATTGATCGACAGGCCCCACCCGCCGACGCCGTATTGCGGCGTCATGCCCGTTGCGACCGGAGCGACCGAAATACCAACCTTGCCGACCACGTTGGAGACCTTCGGATCGGAATAGGACGTCGCACCGACGGACCATGTCTGCATGAAGGCTGCAAGCCCCTGACGGAAACTTTCTTCGCGACCGCCCCAGTCATATTCGATTGCGCCGGGAGGTGCAGCCTCCGTGAAGAGCTGCTTGTAAACCTCGAGGCTCTTGATATTGGCTTCGGAGTTCAGCGCCGGCTGGCCATCCTTGTTGAGAATGGAGCCGCCAAGCTGATTGTTATACTGCATCCAGTCCTGTGCGACCGCAGGCCCCTTCTGGCCATTGGCGACAAAGCCATACTGCTTCTTGGACGGGTCGTTGAGTTTCAGGGCGTCCTGAACAAGTTCTTCCATGTTCGCCGGCGGCTTCAGACCGGCGGCTTCCAACAAGTCCTTGCGATAAGCCAGAACGTTGGCATAGGCCGCAAGCGGATAGGCAACATATTTGCCGTCATATTGCCCGAGGGATTCAAGGATCACCGGATAGATATCGTCGAGATCGAGTTCCGCCGCGTCGCGCTTTACCCTGTCGGTCAGGTCAACCGTATACTTGTTCTCCGCATAGGCGCCGGCCCAAACGATGTCCATGGTGACGAGGTCGTAGCCCTTGGTGTCGCCAATGAAGTCGGCGGTCGTCTTGGTCAGCAGCGTGCCATAGTCCATGATCTCGACCTTGACGTCCGCGCCCGTCTCCTCCTTGAAGGCGGGGGCGAGCGCCTGAAGGACGTTCGCGAAGCCGTCGTTCATGGAGGCAATCGTCAGCGTTACGCCATCGAGCGACTTCGCCTCGGCATAGGCAGCAGAAGCCATGAGCGCGAGCACCGATACCGCCAGCCTGCCTGCTTTAATGGTCATGCATGGTGAGGATAGTTTCATCATGGATCGCCAACCCCTTCTGTTTTTGAACCGGATGAAGGCAGGTTAGCTATGACCGCACTCAAGTCAAACAAAAATTCACATCCATCACAAAAAACATACCGAAGTCTATCTCTGTGATTAATCCTTTTGCAGGATGACCAATGCGTAGCCGCGATCTGATTTATTTTAAGGCAGTAGCGTCTAATTTTTCATCCTATTGTTTTTGCTAAGATATTTTTCCACTCTATATTTCCCCGTTTCGTTCTCAGAAGGGAGCCGCCGTTTGTGTTGCGAAGAAGAGTGCGTGTGCGAAAAAAATGAAAACAACACAATCAAACACTTTACAACTTTCCCCCTCTCGATACCTTGGTGTCGTTTCCCGGAGAAATGTCGCCATGCAGCCATCGATGGATGTTTCAGCCCCACACCGCCCCGCATTTGGTGCCGCGGCCGTTGCCGCACTTGAAGCGCAGGTTGCGCGCGACCTCACAACGATAGAAGTGGGCCTGCGCGAGTGGGTGCCGGAACGACGCCGCACATCCGGCGAGGCGATATCAGATGTCGTCATCGTGGGAGCAGGTCTCTCTGGCCTGTCGGTTGCCTTTGGGCTGAAGCGGCAGGGCGTCCAGCGCATACTCCTCATTGATGCTGCACCGGAGGGCCGCGAAGGACCCTGGATCACCACGGCGCGCATGCGCACATTGCGTTCACCCAAGACCCTCACCGGGCCGGATCTCGGAATTCCGTCATTGACCTATCGGGCCTGGCACGAGGCCACATATGGGCCGCAACATTGGGAGACGCTGGACAAGATCGATCGGATCGACTGGATGGCATATCTCGGCTGGTTCAGATCGGTCCTTGCACTGAATGTTTACAACGATACAAAACTGATCCGGATCGAGCCCGATGAAGGGCATCTGCGCCTCCTTGTGGAACGAGAAGGGGTGCTAGGAGAGCTTTCCTGCCGCAAGGTCGTGCTGGCCACCGGCCTCGAAGGGGCCGGCAGCCTGAACGTGCCGGGCGCAATCCGCGAAAACCTTCCACGTCAGCACTGGACCCATAGCGGTGATGAGATCGATGCCGGCTTCTTTGTCGGCAAACGGATCGGCGTGCTCGGTGCGGCCGCATCCAGCTTCGACTGGGCGGTCGCGGCTCTCGAGGCTGGCGCTGAATCCGTGACGGTTCTGGCGCGCTCGACTGTCCTGCCTCGCACGGAACTGCTTGATTGGTCGAATTTCCCCGGCTTTCTCAACCATTTCGCCGATCTCGATGATCACAGCCGCTACAGATTTACCCGGCGGATGTTTGCCTTCAAGACACCGCCGACCAACGAGATGTTCAACCGCGCCATGGCACATGAGGCGTGCCGGCTGGTGACGGGCGCCCATGTGCGGTCGGTCGCCATGGAGGGCGAGAAGATTTGCATAGAAACCGCGGCCGGCGATTTTCGGTTCGATCACCTCCTGCTCGGCACGGGCTATCGCGTCGATCTTTCATGCCGGCCGGAGCTTTCCAACCTGATCGGTTCGGTTGCGACATGGGAGGACCGCTTCATCCCGAACGAGGGGGAGGATGACCGCGATCTCCTGGCCTACCCCTATCTGGGCCCGGCTTTCGAATTCCTGGAGAAGACGCCGGGCTCTTTGCCGATGCTCGCCAACATCCATGTCTTCAACAATGCGGCGGTCCCGAGCCTCGGGCCTGTATGCAACGGCATCACCGGACTGAAATCTGGCGTGCCGAAACTCGTTGCCGGCATTTGCCGCGGCCTCTTCAAGGCCGATATCGAGCATTTCTATCAATCGCTCGACGGCTACGACAAGATCCATTTCCAGCCCGAATATTGCTTCGATGGCGGCGCTGCCTGAGGCGCCGGCCCGTCATCTGTCCTCAGGGCGCGCGAAGAATGCGCCCGACGTTCAGCCCGTGACTTGTCCCTGAAGGGCATTCGCGTCGAAATCGATCAGCCCCATGCGGCGCGCGGCGACGACCTTGTAGAGCGGATCGCCGGTATCGCGAAACTCCTCGAATGCCGAAAACACCAGCGAATGGTCGTGTTCGTCATTTGAGGCGACGGCAGCGGCGGCAATGATCTCATCCGGCGGCACCGGCACAGTCCGCCATTGGTCGAGAACCTCCGGCGAGGGCAACGCCGGCATGTCAATCTTGGTATAGAGCGCCATGACGACTTCCCAGAAATGCATGGCGAGGCGTTGCGGCTCATCCAGATGGGGACTGACGAGCCGCAGCCAATGGCAGCCGGTGACGGCATGCAGGGCCTCGAAACTCATTGTCGACGCAAAGAGCGCAAGGGATGCGGGACGCATCCGGCCCAGCAGATCCGGCGACGGCGCCAAACGCCCGAGCCGCTCCCGAAACGCCGGAACCTTGTCCATGGCCTCGATCCATTTCCAGAGCAGATAGGTCGGCGCGTCGATATTGCGAAGCCGCGGATCGGCATGCATGTCGAGCAAAAGAGCGACCGGATCGATGACGTCGCGCCGGCGATCGGCCGGAATGGCGTCGTAAGACAGGTAGGTGGCCGCCCAGTAACCGAGCGCGACGGCGATTTCGGTATCGTCGCTGCGAAGCACCGCATAGGCGAGCCTCATCAATCCATGGGTGGCGGAAGCGGCAACGCCGGGAAAGAGGCGTGGCAGGTAGCGCCGGATGGCTGCGTGCCCGCCTATCTCGGCAACGACCCCCTGGAAGAAGCGCCGCAGGTCGCCCTCATGCTCGCGCTGCCCCAGCACCGTTTCCCAGTTCGAGGCATCGAGCTGCCTGACCGGCGCCGCCGGAAAGGGAACGGCATGAATGCGCGTGTAATGCTCCGCATATTCCTCCAGCCGCGCGGGTGAAGCGCCGAGCCGTCCCATGGCTTCGAGCACCATGGGAAGATGGTTGGCAAGCAGGACCGGAAACTCGCCGCTGTGACGGCCGATATCGGCGATCAACGAGGGCAGCCGCTCCCCGGCCGACGGATCGGGATAAATGGCTTTCAAGGAAGTGAACATGATCGCGCGCACCGTTTTTCTGTCCGGAGACTTCTGCCCATCGGAAATGAGCCATAGGGCTCAATTCACGAATAAAGAACAATCTCTAACAAAAAACAACAAATAGCAACCTTCCCTCCCCTGCTCYGGGGGAATTTCCAGCGGATTATCCTTCGCACGATCAATACATGCAATGCGCATTTACGTCTTCAAAGGACAAGCACGTTCTCAGCAAGCAATCGTGATCCGAATTTAGAGGTACTGCGTCGTGGATATGCGGAACTGGCCCGGTCAATTGGCGACGATAATTTCCACGTTTGCGTTGGTCAGCGCCTTGTAGAGATCGCCCGTCGGCATTTCGTCACAGATAAGCGTATTGAACTCCGTCAACGCGGCCACATACACCAGAGACATGTTGTTGAATTTGGTTGAATCGCACAACACCACACGCCGGGACGCTCGTGAAAGATAGATACGCTTCATGTCCGTTTCTTCGAACGAATAGTCGAAGATCCCTTCTGGCGTCAGGCCGGAAACACCGACGAAGGCCACGTCGAACCACAGGGATTCGAACTGACTGACGGCGGAAGAACCGCTCGTGGACATTTCCTCGCCGCGGATTCGACCGCCGGCGAGATAGATCTCCGCTCCCCTTCCGGCCAGATGTGCGGCGCTGCGAATGCTGTTGGTGAAGATCTTCGTATGCGGACGTACCGTCAGGGTTTCCGATACGAAATAGGTGGTCGTTCCAACGTCGAGCGCGATGCTGCGAGCTCCCGCGGCAAGATCGACGGCGGCAGAAGCAATCCGCTTCTTCAGGTTCTCGTTTCGAACAAGGCGAGTTTCGAAGGCTGGCTCTTCGCTGTCGGCACTTTCGCTGACCGGCATCGCCGGCGCACGATCTGGCTTCACCGCGCCGCCATGGGTGCGAATAAGCTTGCCGTCCTTTTCGAGTTCTACGAGATCGCGGCGGACGGTCATTTCCGACACCGAGAGCTGCTGGGCCAGGTCGCTTACGGTCACTGAGCCGAAGCGGCCGATCGCTTCGACAATTGCGGCCTGCCTGACCTGCGCCAGGAATTTGGGCCGTTCATTCGTTTTCAACGCCGACTGTTCCCTCGCCATCTGCCTCTTGTCTTTCGTTTGTCGCCAATGTCCGTTGCGACGAAGATAAAAGCTAGCTTAGCCGAAAGGGAAAGCGTTTCAAACAAAGCTTGTTCGAATCAAACACGCCATGCACAGGCGATTATGATCACCTCTGTGCGGAAGTACAGGCTGCACATTTTGCCTAACGCGTATGACTGGTTGCATTGCCTGTCGAAAAGAGCGCTGCGACGCCGGCCAGCGCGTCGATCGTCAGATCCGGTCGTCGGTCCGTGTCCTCTTCCTCGAGACCGCCGTCCTGCATAGTGAAAAGCACAGAATAGAGACCTGCGGCCCTGGCGGAGACGAGACCGGTGAGACTGTCTTCGACAGCCACGATCGATGCAGGCGAAACCCTCAGGCGTTCTGCCGCGTTGCGATACGGCATGGGCGAGGGTTTGCCTTCCGCTACATCATCGAGGCTGATCGAAAAACGGATGCAGGAGGAAATGCCCATGGCATCGAGATTGGCGTCGACGACGGGCCTGCAGGAATTGGAAACGCATACTTGCGGAATGCCGATATCGGCGAGCATCCGGATGGTTTCGACCGCTCCTGGCACGGCCTGCAGGCTGTGCCGGTTTTCAATATAGTACCGATTGATCGCGTCCAGCCATTCCTGTTCTGCGAGCCCTTGCGGCAGGCGGGAGCGCAACAGCTCCCAGACGTCGCCCATGTGGACGCCGCGAAACGCCATATCCGGAAGATCGGACAGGTCGACGCCGAAACCCCGCGATGCCGCCACAAGTGCGCGATGGTGCAACGGCTCGCTGTCGACCAGCGTTCCGTCGATATCCCACGCAACGGCCAGAAAGCCAGCATCACTCACGAGCCGGCTCTCCAGCGCGGCGCGAGCCGTTCGTAGAGGTCACGGTAGCGGAGGTAACCCTCCCGGTATGAAGCAACGTTCTCGGCCTGCGGCTGCAGGACTTCGGAGAAGGTGACGAAGCGGGTCACGCCCCGCCAGTCGTTTTCAAGGCCGACGCCGATCGCTGCCGTCCATGCCGCCCCGATACAGGAGCCAGGATGACCGGACAGGCGCTGTACCGGCGCATTCAGCACATCCGCAACGATCTGCATCCAGACGGTACTCTGCGATCCGCCATCAGACACGAGGAAGCGCCTGAGATGGTGGCCCATATCGACCAGAACCTCGATATGGTGGCGAATCGCATAGGCATAGGCCTCCAGGAGGGCTCGCCAGAGATGGCCGATATCGTGCGAAAGCGTGAGCCCCTCAATGACGCCGCGCGCTGCGGGATCATGTATTGGGGTCTTCTCCCCGAGCAGATATGGCAGAATGGTCAGCCCGTCCGCGCCTGCAGGTTTGGCAGAAGCCAGGACATCAAGATGCTGATGAAGGCTTCGCCCCGCGGCCCGCGCCGCTTCCCGCTCGCCTCCGGCAAATGTCTCGACGAACCAGTTGAGGGCCGAACCGCCAGTCGACATGCAGCCATTCGGCATGAACAGGCCCGGCACGAGATGGTAGTCCAGAAACAGGCGCGGATCGGGCTTGACGAGATCGGTTGCTGTGAGAATGTCGACCGCTCCGCCGAATTTCAGGAGCACGTCGCCCGCATCAATGACACCTGCCCCGAGCGCCGAGGCGATCATGTCCGCCGCGCCGCCGACGACTGGCGTGCCGGCCGCCAGGCCAGTCTCGCTCGCGCCGCGGGCATCGATCAAGCCCATGATCTCGTGCGAAGCCCGCTTGGGCGGAAGGACGTTTGGCCTGACATGGGCAAGGCGGATCAGGTCCTCGTCGACAAGGCCCGTCGAAATATCCACGAAACCTGCTTCGAGCGCCCAGTTCTGCTCCATGGCCCGGCTGCCTGTCAGGCGATAGTTGATGTAGTCGTAGGAGCCAAACACAGTGGCAATGCAGGAGAAGACGTCCGGCTCATGCCGCTCGATCCAGCGCAGCTTGGCCGTGACGAGTTGTTGGTTGATGCCATTGCCGGCTCGCTTCAGAAAATCGGGCTCGTTCCATTCCTGCCGAAGTTCGGCAACCTCCGCCCCGCAGCGGCCATCGCTCTGCTGGATGCTCGGACGCAGCACGTTACCCTCGCCGTCAAGCAGCACCACCGCCGGCAACATGCCGGTGACGCCGACGGCCTTGACCTCGGACGCTTCGATGCCGCTCGCGTTCAGGAGTTCGGTCACGATGGCGCGCACATTGGCCCACCATTCGGCCGGGTCCTCCTCGGCCCATCCGGCGTGGGGGGAGGAAAGCGTGACCGGTCGGGTAGCGGTCGCCAATATGCGGTCGGGTAGCCCGACCAGGATGCCGATGGTCGAGGTCGTCCCGATATCCAGGCCAAGAACAACGGTCATAAAGCGGTTCCGTCTCAGCGCAATGTTTCGACTACGTCCATGAAGCGTTTGACGCGACTTGCGTCAACCGCATTCCAGGTGTTGCCGTCGACCTTGAAATGGGTGCCGATGACGACACCCTGCGCCATGCCGAGAATATCCCGGACGTTGTCGATGTTGACGCCGGTATTGGCGAAGACCGGGACGTCCTTTATGACGTCGCAGACATCGCGCAAGTCCGACTGATTGGCCGGCTGGCCGGTAATCGGGCCCGAAACGAGAATCGCATCGGCAAGCGAGGAGAATACGGCGCTCCGGGCGCGAAGAGCGATCGGGCGCTGGTCGAGAGAATGGGCAAATTCCGCGTTGATGTTGAACAGCATCTTCATGTCCTTGCGGCCGAGAGTGGCGCGCAGGCGCGCGGCGCCGGCGCAATCCGGCTGCCACAGTCCCATGTCCGAGGCGAACAGGCCCGTGAAGATCTCGCGTACGAAGCTTGCGCCGGTGACGGCCCCGATAGCGACGCTGGCCAGCGGATCCCACAGGTAGTTGACGCCGAACGGTACTTTCAGCGACGGCTTGATCGCCTGCACGATAGCCGTCATGGCCGCGATGCCTTCCGGCGAGCCCTTGAACACATACGGGCGGTCGTTTTCATTGCCGAACATGATGGCGTCCACGCCGCCGGCCTGGAGCTTCTCCACATCCGACATTACACCATCGATCAGTTTCTGGACGCCGCCATCGGCATCATAGAGCGGAGAACCCGGCAGCGCCCCTATATGGGCCATGGAGATCACGACTTTCTTGCGGGCTCCAAAGCAGTCAAAAACCATTTCCAGATCCTTTAGCGGCGTCAGACATTTCCGGGCGAAACGACCCGTCCGGTGTGAGATGTCGAAAGCATAGACAGAGAAACGAACGCAAGCAAACAAAAAAAACATTTGATAAGTTCGATTTTGTTTCTTATCGTGGTGCAGCATAATAAGGAGCAGTCATGACTCATCCGAGTTTCCCAGAACTACGCGAGCGCCGTGCCTTCCTTACCGGAGGCGGTACCGGCATCGGTCTTGCCATCGCAAAGGCGCTCGCACGGCAGGGCGTAACGATCGCCATTGCGGATATCGATGTGCGATCTGCTGAAAAGGCGGCGCAGGAAATCGGAAACGGCGCGATTGCCCTCGAGGTCGATGTGCGCAAGCGCGCGTCGGTGCAGGCGGCTTTTTCGACCGCGCTGGAGAAACTGGGCAGCATTGATATCCTGATCGCCAATGCCGGGGTTTCGACCATGCAGAAGGCGCTGGAACTGACCGACGAGGAATGGGATTTCAACTTCGATGTGAACACTCGCGGCATATTCCTGACCAACCAGATCGCCGGGCGTCATTTCTCGGAACAGGGCCGCGGCTGCATCGTCAACACTGCATCGCTGGCCGCCAAGGTCGGCGCCCCGCTTCTCGCGCACTATTCCGCGAGCAAGTTTGCGGTGCTCGGCTGGACGCAGGCGCTGGCGCGCGAGCTTGCTCCCCAGGGGATCCGGGTGAATGCTGTTTGCCCTGGCTTCGTCAAGACCGGCATGCAGAGCCGCGAGATCGAGTGGGAAGCCACCTTGCGAAGCATCACGCCGGAGCAGGTTTTCAACGAATATGTCGGGCAAACACCGCTCGGTCGCATCGAAACACCTGAGGACGTCGCCGACGTCGTTGTCTTCCTATGCTCTGACAGCGCCCGCTTCATGACCGGCCAGGGCATCAACGTTACCGGTGGCGTCTATATGACGTGATGGGCCGGGACGGCAAGCGGACCTGAGCACAAGCGCAAGGAGATGCCGCCAAACGGGGTACTCCGGTTTCAGAGTTTGTGCAGCTGGGGTAGGCTATCGGATGCCTTCAGCCGCAAGGTGAAGGCCTGGCTGACGCAAAAATAGGTCCGGCTTGCAGCGGTCGAGGCGGTAAAAAATTGTCGGCTTAATAGACAAAAGGCGACCGTTGCGTTTTCAAGGCAATGCCGGAATAAAATTCTTTTGTTGGCGATCGCCGGCGGACGCTTATCGTCGGGAAGCCTTCGCCAACCGTCACTGGCGCTGCTTACGCCCAGCCGAACCTGTCAGATCAGACAGGTGCGAAGCGGGCGGGACTTTTCGGGTCCCGCCTCAACCTTCGAGATGGACGTTAGCGGCCCGCGGGCGTCGGCTCACCGAGCGAGAGCATCAGTCGGTTCGCCCAATTGAAGAAGGCTGCCCCGTGAATAACGTCGGCAATCTCCAGGTCCGACAGCCCCTCCTCCCGAAGACCCACAATATCCTCGACGTCGAACTTCGTGGGCGTTGCAGTGATCGCGACCGATGCCGCGACCACCGCGTTCCAGCGACGGCTGCCGAGATCCACTTCTGTGCCTTCCTTCAGAAGCCGTTCCACGTCTTCGGTCCGCTTGGAGTGATAGGAGGCAAACCGCGAGTGAACGGATGCACAGAAGATGCAGCCATTCGTACGCGAGGCGGCCGTTGCGGCAAGTTCCCTTTCCGCACGAGGCAGGCCGGATGTCGTATTATAAAATATGTCCTTGTCCGTCTTCGTGCGCGCCTCCAGCGTGTCCGGATCTCGGACGAGCAGCATGAAGTATGGAGACTTGGACCGCGCAGCATCCACAAGACCTGCCCAATGCCGGTCTGTAAGATCGGACTCGAAGAGAGGTTCAAGCCAAGGCGTCCAGCCGATTTCATCTTGCGTGAAGACGTTGGGAGAATTTTCGACGTTCGGACGAATAACCGATTCAGTCATATCAAGCTTCCTATTCTGCAGCTGCCGAGGAGGCAGCCTGTCCGGCGCCAGCGGCGCCAAGCGCCTTGAGCCCCTTGATCACCCTGATCTGGAACGAGAGAAACGCGACGATCTGCGAGAGCGTGACGATCCCGGTCGTCGACCAGCCTGCATCCAACAGGCTCTGAAGTGCATTCGGACTGGCGTCGCGTGGACGAAACACCAAGAGATGGGTGTGCTCCAATCCTGCGCTCAGTTTCTTTCCCAATACCGCGCGGCCAAAATCGGACACGGCAAAGACAAGCCCTTCCTTGTTTTCGGGGGATAAAGGACCCTCGGGATAGGAACCATAGGGACCATTGGTCACGCCATGATCCACTTCGGCCCTCACCGCGGCGGAGAGAGAAGATCCGCCGGCCAATTCGTTAAGACCAGCATCGTAAAACCCGCTCGCTTCGTCGGCCTGGTGGAGCCTCGCGACGAAAGTGGCGAGTGCCAGTCGCTCTCCACGCGTAACATCGCCTTCTTCGCGGGGCTCGAACAGCGCCAGATAGCTCTTCTGCGCATTGAGCCTGGTTTCCGGCCGCTCGGCACGAATTCGATCCACGAATGAGCCAGGTTCTATCCCGGCCAGAAGTTCGATCACATCCTTTGACGATGACTTCGATGACGACATGGAATTTCCCTCCAATGAATTAGGCTGTAACAGCGTGACGCTGCGGTTGAGAATTGCGCGTGGCGCCCAGCCATCCGAGCGCCGGTGCGACCTCAGTTGCGATCAATTCCAGTGAGCGCAGGATGCAGGAATGAGGCGGATCGACCGAATGGACCTGGAAAACGAGATCGGTGACCCGTGCGAGCGACTGATCGGCCTTTAAAGAGGCAATCACGTCATCAGGCGTCCCGACGTGGACGTCGAAGGCCTTGATGAGCTCTGCGGTCGTCGATGCGTTGACCTTGTGTCCGTTGGCGATGAAGCGCTCGACGCTGCGGTTGAGACCGATCTCGGCGAAATGAAGTGCCTCTTTGCGGTCGTCTGCGACGAACAGGCTTCGAGAGCCCAGGATGCGCGGCGCACGCCCCTTTGGGAGGGCAGCCAGATAGGTGTCGATGATCGGGTTCTGCAACTCCCAAAGTTCCGCTTTCGGCGTCTCGGCCGGCCGGGGTTGGGTGCGTGACAACATCAGACCATCGCCATCTCGCCCTGCTCGCTCACCGCCGCCCACAGAAAATGTTGCCTGCCAGACACGATCGCCGAGGTCCCCGCCGGCGGGATAGAGATAATTATCGCCGGCAAGCGCCCTGCCCGCCCAAGCGTCACGAACCGTTGCCAGATGCCTGGCGTAGACGGATCCGCGATCACTGCTTTCCAGTCCGAACGGCAGGAAGGATTGAGGCGTCCCGCCAGTGCCGAAGCCGACCTCGAGGCGACCGTTGGAAAGCAGGTCGAGAACGGCCGTGTCTTCTGCAACACGAACCGGGTCTTCCATAGGTAGGGTTATGACACCTGTGCCCAAGCGGATGCGCGAGGTCCTTGCGGCAACATCGGCCAGAAACACCAGGGGGGCTGGCAAACCGCCTTCATCGCCATTGAAATGATGTTGCGCCACCCAGGCAGTGTCGAAACCGAATGCCTCGGCGTGAATAATCTGCTCGGCCACAAGCCGGTAACGGGTGGCAGGGTCCGCCTGATCAAGCACTCGGCTGAAGAAGCCGAGCTTTTTCGGGATATCTGTCCGGGTCATGCTATTTTCCTGCATTAGACGTCGTTGGCTGAATGGCACGGTGAACAAGTTTCTTGCCTGGGATCGCGTCGATCAACTCGCGCGTATAGGTGCTCTTCGGATTGCGGAAGACCTCCTCTACGGGTCCGCTATCAACGACACGTCCGCTGTTCAGGACCGAGACGGTGTCGGCGATCTGCCTGACCACAGCGAGATCATGGGAAACGAAGAGATAGGTCAGACCGAGGTCGCGCTGGAGCTCGTCGAGCAAGGCAAGGATCTGCGCTTGCACGGTCACGTCGAGGGCCGATACGGCTTCGTCGAGTACAAGAATTTCCGGTTTCAGCACCAAGGCGCGGGCAATTGCAACGCGTTGGCGCTGTCCACCCGACAATGCTCGAGGCCGGCGCTGCAGGACGTCGAGGGGCAAGCCAACCCTCTCGATTGTCGTTGCCACGCGTCTTGCCCTTTCGTCTTTGGACAAAGGCTCGAAGTTTAAAAGCGGCTCTTCAACAATACGGAAGATGCTCTGGCGGGGATCGAGGGATCCAAACGGGTTTTGGTAAACCAGCTGTATCTTCTTGCGGAATTGTCGCAGGGTCTCCCCGCGCAGAGTGGCAAGGTCGAGACCATCGACAATCACCCTCCCCGATGTCGGCTTCTGAAAGGCCGAAACAATCCGGATCGTGGTGGTCTTGCCTGAGCCAGACTCGCCGACAACCGCGTGAGTGGTTCCACGGCGAACCCGGAAGGAGATGTCATCAACTGCACGAAAGCTATCGCTCTTGCTGAGACCGAAGTCCTGGACAAGGTTCTCGACAACAAGAACGTCGTCGGTTGCGGGCCCGCTCAGGTGCCTGGCTTCTGTGCGACGCGTCTTCAAGTTCAAGGACGGGACATCCGCAAGAAGCTGTCTTGTGTAGGCGCTTTTCGGGTTTGCGAGGATGTCGGCTGTGCGGCCCTGTTCCTGAATGCGGCCTTGCTTCAGGACGATGAGCCGGTTCGAACGATCGGCCGCCACACCGAGATCGTGGGTGACCAGAAGCACCGCCGTCCCGAACTCGCTGCGCAATTCGTCGATGAGATCAAGGATATGCTTCTGCACTGTGACATCGAGTGCGCTGGTCGGCTCATCGGCGATGATCAGAGCCGGCTTCAATGCGATCGCGATTGCAATGAGAACGCGTTGTTTCATGCCGCCGGAAAGCTCATGGGGATATTGCTGCGCGCGAAGCCTGGGCTCCGACAAGCCGACCCGTTCCAATAGCTCGATCGCCTGCGAATAGGCGACGGGCCCGGTTGCATGGCCATGAATGGCAAGGATCTCCGCAACCTGCTTGCCGATTGTCTTGACCGGGTTCAGCGCGTTTCCGGGATCCTGCGGGATCAGGCTCACAATCGAGCCACGGATCGCGTCGAGGCGCTTTTGCGGCCAGGCGGTAACATCCGTTCCATTGAGCCGGATCGTACCGCTGATGATGCGGCCATTGTCGGCGAGCAGACCGATGATCGCCTGAGCCGAAGAGGTTTTCCCAGAGCCGGACTCACCGACCAGCGCGACCACTTCACCGGCAGCCACTTTGAAATCGATCTCATGGACGGCCACACGGACCTGGTCACCATCTTGATATCCGACTGTCAGCCCCGATATGTCGAGGACAGGTTCCGATCGGGCGCTGCCGTCGACAGGGTTGGAGAGAGGGCGGTTCATCGAGATCCCTTTCCGATGGCTTGGCTGATGCGGTTTACCGATAACACCACGATGACAACGACGATCCCCGGGGCGGCCGTCAGCCACCAGGCGGTCGCGACATAGTTTCGTCCTTCGGCAATCAACAGGCCCCATTCTGGGGTCGGCGGCGGTGCACCGTAGCCGAGGAAACCGAGCGTCGACAGTTGCAGGATCGCCCAACCGATCTGCAGGGCGGTGTAGGCAATGACGGAGGTCAGGGAGTTGGGGAGGATGTGCCGCCAGAGCACTTTCAGGAAGCTTCCACCACTGCCGAAGGCCGCCTCGACATAGTCGCTTCGTCTGACGGTGACGACTTCCGACCGAACCAGACGGGCAAAGCTCGCGATCGAGGTCACGCCGACTGCTATCGCAGCGTTTATCGTGCCGAAGCCCAGGAGAATGATGATGCTGAGCGACAACAGGAGCACGGGAACGGAGAGCAGGACATCGACGATCCGCATGACGATAGTTTCAACCCATCCACCCAAGGATCCGGCAAGAAGCCCAAGTGTTGTTCCGACAACCAGCCCGATGCCAACCGCAGCGAGTGCCCCCGACAACGAATGGACCGCCCCGTAGACAAGCCTGGCATAGAGATCACGACCCAGAGAATCGGTGCCAAGCAGATGGAGCGCACTTGGTGGCTTCAACTGCTGACGTGGAATCCCCTCGATCGGATTGTAGGACGTGAACAGGCCGGGCGCGATGGCCCAAAGCAGAACGATTGCGAGCACTAATGAGGCAAGCAACAGGCCTGGTTCAATAGCAAGACGCCGCTTTCGGTTGATCGACTTTGTATCGCCAAGAGCATCCCGGCTCGCCGGTGCCGTCCAGTCGACCGGATCAGGGCTATCGATATTGAAATGACGTTCGGGCGCTTCGACGTGGCTCATCAGGCGTCCCCCAGCTTTGTTCTCAGGCGCGGATCGAAGACCGGATAGAGGAGGTCCACGGCCAGATTGATAGCGACGAAGGCTGCAGCGGAGATAACGACGATCGCCTGCAAGATAGCGACATCCTGGAAATTGACAGCCTGCTCTGCGAGGCTTCCGATGCCGTTACGACCAAATACGGTTTCCGTGATGACCGCTCCGGCAATCAACTCTCCGAAGAGGAGGCCTGCCACGGTCATCACGGGAAGCAGGGCGTTTTTGGCCACATGCCGCCACAGGACCCAGACATGTGAAGCCCCCTTGGCGCGGGCGACCGGAACGAACGGGCGAGTGAGCACCTCATCGATGTTGCGCAGGAGGATCTGGGCGAGAGGCGCGGAAATTGGAACGGCAACGGTCAGGACAGGCAGGATCAAGCCTTGCCACGGACCTGGATTGATGACCGGGACAAGCCGGAAGCGGAACGAAAAAATCTGGATCAGCATGATTCCGAGCCAGAAGGTCGGAACCGAGATGAAGAGAGAAGGGATCGAGTGCGCCAGCGATCGAAGCCATCTCAAGGGCGGCAGGTTTGCAAGTATCGCAATCAAGACTGACAGCAGGATGGCGCCAAGAAGACCCAGTCCGGCAAGCCAAAGGGTTGGCGGAAGATTGGTCGCGATTTGATCCCGCACCGCGACGCCAGCCTGCAGCGAATAGCCGAAGTTTCCGGTGAGAAAATTGCCGATGGCATGGAGATATTGCGAAAAGATCGTCCCGTCCGCCGCATAGGCGGCGCGGATGTCGGCAATCTGTTCGGGGCTCAGTCCGTAGTCCGGGTTCTGAAACTTGATCAGGACCGCGTCACCGGGCAAGGCCTGGAGCAGGACGAATGAAACGGTAAAGGCAGCCCATAAAACGAGCAATGCCTGTCCGATCCTCGAGAAGAAATATTTAGCCATGACGATCTCCAAACCTGGCCCGGCCACGCCGGGCCAGCTTGTACTCCTCAATGTTCGGCAAGCCAGGTGCTGTAGAAGGAGGGTCGACCAACGGCTTCGAAGGCAACGCCGTTGACGTAGGGAGCACCCGCAAAGGCCTGCGGCTCCTCGAAGATTGGAATGGCATAGGCCTGGTCGAGGACGTAGTTCTGGATGTCGGCCGCGATGGCGAGGCGCTTGTCACGATTGGGTTCAGAGGAGAGGCCCTCCAACAGGTGGTTGAGCTTGTCGTCGACGAAGCTCTTCACCTTGTCGCTCTGACCGCCCTTCTGGCGCAGAACGTCCCGGTTTTTCGGATAGTAGTTGCTCTTGATCACGTCCGGATCGGCGCGGCCGACCATCGCCGGTGCTACCGGGGTTTTTGCCGGATCGAGATCGTCCAACGTCTTGCTGCCTGCGTCGCCAGCCAACACGTTCAGCGTCACGCCAAGCTTTGCCCATTGCTGGGCGACCAGCTGAAGCGTCGCCTTGTTCTGTGGCTGCGGCAGCGATTCATAAGCGGTCAGGACGAGCTTCTGCCCATCCTTCTCGCGCTGCCCATCCGCGCCGAACGTCCAACCGGCCTGGTCCAGAAGCTTGGCGGCCTGCTCGGGATCGTAGTTCAGCTTGGAAGAGAGATCGACATAGCCCTGGGCGGTCGAGGCGATGATCGATTTTGCCTGAGGGTAATGGTCGGAAAACAGCGTCGTTACGATTTCCTGCGCGTTGGTTCCGTGAAGAAGAGCTTGGCGAACGTGAAGGTCCGCAACGAGCGGATTGTCAGGCCGGAACACAACACTGTTGTTCACACCGCGTGTCGGGGCGGCATAGATCTTGTAATCTTGGGCTTCGACCTGCTCCTCGTCATAGGCCTGTACCTGGCGGATAAAGTCAGCTTGACCCGATAGAAGAGCTCCAATTCGGACACTGTCTTCGCCAGTGACGATATATTTGATACCGTCGAGATACGCCCTGCCCTGGTGCTCCAGCTTGGCTGGTCCCCAGCTATAGTCGTCACGGGCTTTCAGCGATAATTCCTTGCCCAGGGTTTCGCTTTCGACGACGAACGGTCCGGAACCGATAATCTTCGTCGCATCGCCCAGCTGTTCAAATGGCAAGGAAAGCGTCTTCAGGGAGACCAGGCCGGAGCCAATGACCGAGGTACCCTGCAGGAAGCCCGGCGATGGCCGCTTGAAGTAGAACTTCACCGTGTAGGGATCGACGACTTCGCTGTGATCATAATTGTTGATCACTTCCGATACCGGAAGCTTGAGACCCTTGTCGCCCAGACCGTAGACGTCATAGTTTTTGGCAACCGCATTGGCTTCGAGCGGCGAACCGTCCGAGAATGTCACGCCCTGCCGGATCTTGAACGTGTATTGCGTCGCATCGTCATTGACCGTCCAGGATTCAGCGATCCACGGCTCGATTTCGAGCGTCTTTGGGTTCTGGTAGGTCAGCTTGTCCGTGATCTGGTTGAGAATACCGCCGTTCGGATAGAAGCCACCGGCCGGCGAATAGAGATTGGTATGCGCCTGCTGCTCCAGATAGATCAGCGTCCCGCCCTTGACCGGCTGATCGGCAGAGAACGCGGGTGCCGCAAGCGACATCCATGCGGCCAGGAATGTTGCGGCAGTACGTTTGGCTTTGATGCCCATTTTGAAAAGCCCCGAAATTGATACGGGATCAAGCTAGCCCTATCATCATTTAGTATATAGAATTTGTATTCTATTTTTGGCCGAAGGCGTGGAACGAACTCCCCGAGGATCGCGCGGCATTGTGCACGCGATTGCCGTAACCGGCATCCGATGCGGAAGGGAGCGGAGTTCTCAAACGCACCCATCTCGGTCCAGCCATATTAGCGCCCGCTTGACGCCAGATGGTCGTCATATTGCGCACGCAAATCGCGGCCGCGTGTGCCTGACCGGGCCATCCAGATCAACGCATCGACAAAGCTACGATTGTTTAGAGCGTGGCCGTCGTTGCTCCTTCACGCTTCGGGCAAAAAGGTCCGATCCGAGACCATCGGTCAGCGCTGGGTGTTTCGATATCCATGACAAGCCTCGAATCGCCAGTCTTGAATCCGATTTGCCCAAGCCGCGAATTCCAAAACGTTAAATCGTCACCACGACCTAGTCCCCGACCCACACTTTTAGCTATATAAGGAGAAGGCCCAGCAATCGGCACGCCAGCCGAAAGTTGCAATTGCCTGTGCGGAAAAGAGGTTTGAACATTTTTAATCCGGACTATCTAAATTAGATAATGCATACCTAAGTTGTGGCGGCTTTGAGTTGCGGTGATCGTTCTCAGGGAAACTCGACCATGGAGAGCTCAGACATGCGTAAAGCTCGTGCCACACGCGCGACCCCTGAAGATAGACGGGAACATGCCCCGAGCCCGATCGATCGGCTCTTATTCTTCGACCACGACTTCAATCCGATCAAAAACTTGCTGGGCGATGAACTGCCCGCTGCGCTTGCGCCCGCGATGTCGCTATGGGAGCATTTTCCAGAGCTGGACAAATCGGCGACCATGCAAGCACTCCGCTCAATGGGCGAAGGCGTCCAGTCCTTGCGATTGTCGATCAATATCAGGAAACCTGGTTCGCAAAGACTGACGATCTTTCAGATCGGAAATATGTACGCCGTTGTTCGATCGGGCGATCGCCTTGACGACGAACGAGCAACCCTATTGCATCTGGCAACTCACGATCCGTTGACGGGCCTGCCAAATCGACGCCAGTTTAGCGAGGATCTCGCTGTGTCGTTGACGGAAATAGCTGCCTCGGGCGAGACCTTGTCTCTGATGCAGCTTGACCTCGACGACTTCAAGCCTGTGAACGACACGTTGGGTCATCCGGCGGGAGACAAGCTTCTTCAGCTTGCTGCTAGCCGCATTCAAGGATGCCTTGCAGAAGACGACAGGGCTTATCGCCTCGCGGGTGACGAATTCATGGTCATCTCCATGGGCCTGGGACATCCGGCCAAGGGTCACCAACTGGCGGAAGCCCTAGTTGCGGCATTCCAAAAGCCCTTCATGATCGACGGCATCGCGGTGTTTGTCGGCAGCAGCGTTGGCGTGTCAAGTGCGCCACCGGACGGCGCCAGTCCGGAGCAACTCATGAAGGCGTCTGACGTCGCACTCTACGCCGCGAAGAAAGAAGGTCGCCGTCGCGCAAAATCGTTTGATCCTTCAATGCTTGAATTGCTGGAGCAGCGCGAGCTACTGCGCCGGAGCCTTCGAATAGCCCTGGCAAACCACCAATTCTCAATGGAGTATCAACCGATCGCGGAGGTCGGTTCCATCGTCGGCTTCGAAGCGCTTCTGAGATGGCACCACCCCCTGCTCGGAAGTATTCCTCCAAGCACCTTCATTCCGATGGCCGAAGCAGATGGCTTGATGCCGGAAATAGGCGCATGGGTTTTGGAACAGGCATGTCGGGAAGCGATGAACTGGCCACAGAACTACATCGTCGCCGTCAATGTGTCGGCGGCTGAATTCCTGACAAACGGCCTTACCGATCGGATTTCGCAAACGCTGGATCTTGTCGGATTTCCATCGGATCGCCTGGAGCTTGAAATAACCGAGAGCGTGCTGCTCGAGCGGACTGTCAACAACATCGACACCCTCAATACTCTCAACGTGCTGGGCATCAAAATCGCCCTCGACGACTTCGGGACAGAATATTCATCCCTCAGCTATCTGAAAACATTCCCTTTCGACACGATAAAAATCGATCGATATTTTATTACCGATCTCGAAAGCGATTTCAAAAGCCAGGCAATCGTGCGCTGTGTCATTGAGCTTGCACATGGCCTCCACATGCGCGTCACCGCCGAAGGGGTTGAAACGGCACAGCAGGCGGACTGGTTGCGCAAGGCGGGATGCGACAGGCTACAAGGCTATTTGGTGAGCAGACCGCTCCCGATCGCGACGATTGGGGAGTTTATCGATCATGCGAACACATCCCAAGGCCGCGCCACGCAATTGTGAGTGCGAACGTTACAACGTGTTCTAAAAGATGGCATGCGCCACCCATGTACCAACGGAGGATGTATTGGAAGAGATAGCAACCAGCATCGATCGCCGTGCATTCACCCTCATGTTGTCGCTGGAAATGGATGTCGCATTGGTGAAATCCGAATGGAGATTTTGCGACAGGATTACCGAGTATCTCTCCGACATTCTCGGCCAAGGACATACCGACCCCGCCCGATATTCGAATTTTCTTTCAGTCGCGGCAAACGAGCTCGTTGAACTTGCTTTCCGCTGGTCGGGTCAATCAGGTTTGATGAGTTTCAGTCTCCATCGAAACGCCACAACAAATCGCCTGACGATTGAACTCCCCTATCAGGACCTGTCCGGTGGTCGTCACAAAAGTGCGAGCCTGATCGAGCTCCGGCCTCCCCTCGCGGGTGAGGCAGGAGAAGCAGGAGACGGGAAGGCGTTCACGGCCGATACGACGGCGCTGCTCGGAGATTTGGCGACAATATTCCGCTCAGCGATCCGGATTGAGACAGACGGTGTGGAGAGCACGAAGATCGTCGCGGATTTCCCCTTGGCCGAGGACTTTCAATGAGCCACGACGCATCCTTCGCAGTTCGTTTTGATCCGACAAACCAAGAGCTGGTTTTGTCTGGCAAGATACGGCCAAAAGGTGCCGCAGAAATCGCCGATGCCCTATCGCTGATGCAGCAAAGCCTGGAAAGGTATAGCGGGGTTGTCTACCTCAATGTCAAACGTCTGACGCATATCAACATGACGGCCTTTTCCGCCCTGGCCGATATCCTCATGGAAAGCTGCCGGACGAGACCGGAGCGGAAAATCGTCATTGTGACCTCGAGCGTGATGGCCTGGTCGGCTCCGGTTTTTGAAAAGCTGGCCAAACGCTACCCCAACCTGACGGTGGAAGTTTACGACTCGGCCTTTTATCCGGGTCAGAGCTTTGTGGAAGACGAGCAGTTCATTCCCATTCTCCGTACTCAGACTAAAATGACATGGAGGCACGAGAGAGAACTATTGCCTCGTCACGGTCTTCGGAGTGGTCTTGTCGTTGCGGACATCTGCTGCGGGATTGGTGATTTCGCAGCCTTGGTTCAACGGGAATTTAAGCCCTCCCGCCTTGTCGCCCTGGACCACTCGGTACGCAGCCTGGACTACGCTCGTAGAGTGGCTGCGGACTTCGATTTGAAGGAAATCGAATACACCTATGGCGATGCGTCCCAGATGCTGCTTCGGGACAATCAATTCGACTTTGTGACTTGCCGGCATTCCCTCCAGATTTTCGACCGTCCCGAGATGCTGCTGCGGGAGCTCTACCGTATCTGCAAGCCCGGCGGCCGGGTCTACATTACAAACGAGAAAAACTCGCATTGCCTGGGCGAGCCACATGCGGAGACGATCAAGTGGACATATGAAGAAGTCGCCAAATTGTTCAGGCACTTCGACATGGACGTCGAGATGGGGCCGAAAAGCCGTCACCTGCTCGCCGACGCAGGCTTCGAGGCGATCAAGGTCGATGCTTTCATGGTGACAAACCTTGACGGCGATCCCCAAGACTTCGCCGACATCATCGAAGCCTGGGAAAACGTCTACGCGGGCCAGATGGCTGTCCGACGGGGGGACACACCGGAGTTCATTCGCAGGTTCAGGCAGGGATTCAAAGACCACGTTTTCGCGGCCCTTCATCCGAAGGGTTACGCGGGCTGGCCGATCTGGGCGGCGTCCGGCCGAAAGCCGCTATGATGGACAGGATATCTTCGAAAAGGCCGATCAAGCTGGGTTCATTCCGCGCAAAGTTCATTCTGGTTGTCGGCGGAGCAGTCCTCTTTGATCTGCTGGTGAGCGGAGGATTGGCACTCTGGAACGTCCAACGGCTATCACGCGACGCGACGCTGGAGGTCGGGCAAGGCCTCGAGGCAGCAAGCCAGGAATACATCGGGACATATGCCGATTCCACCGCTGCCCAGGTCAGTTTGCTGTTACGGCAGGTGCACAACGATGTTGGCACGCTGGCAGGCGTGCTTCAGGCACAAATCGATGATCCCGAGCGCAATTTAGACGTCGGTGCGGCGATCGCTCGAACCTCTCCCGACAGCGTCCGCCTCGCTTATGACCAGAAGGGCAATTGGTCTCAAAACGTTCCGGGCTCTGTCTCCGTAGTGAGCGTTTGGGGCTACCTGCTGAGGCCTGACCATAGTCCAAGACCTGACGTCGAGGCCGACATCCAGGCGAGCGCGGTTCTGGACATCGTAGCGCCGAGTTTGCTGCAACACGGTTCTTCCAAGCTCCAGATGTATTACATTGGCCCGAAAGAAAGGCCGATTTTCAGAACCGCACCGTATACGGATCAGGCTCAGACTTTCGACCGTCTTTATCCCGGTCACAACGATGCAAATTTCTGGGACTTCTTTTTTCCAGGGCTCTACGAGTCTTGGGAGAGCTGGGCCACCAATAGGAATTTGCGGCCGGTCGCAGACGATATTACGCAGACAGCTCCATATACCGATGCGATTACCGGGAAACTCATCGTGAGTTTCTTTCATCCCCTATGGACAGCCGACAGGAAGGACGTCGCCGGCACGGCTGGCGCGGACATCACGCTCGACCAACTCGCGCAGACTGTTGAAAATGTTAAAGTGGCCCAATCCGGGTTTGGCTTCCTCGCAATGTCCGACGGAAACGTCGTCGCGATCAACCATACAGGCGAAGAGACCCTCGGCCTGCGATCCGCGAGCGATGCGAGCGGAACAGGCGTGACCGGACTGGAGCGGTCGTTGAAGGGAAGCTCCCAACCCGAAATTGCAAAAATGGCGCTGGACCGCGAACAGGGCATCCAACACCTGTTGTTGGAACGGGACGGGCAAAAAGTCCCCTACATCGTGATCGTGAAGAAACTACCAGCGACCAATCTCTGGTCCAGCGGCCCGGTCCGTCAAGAGGCGATGTCCCTCGTGCTGGCTGTACCCGAGCGGGAAATCGATGCTTCCCTATACGCGGCGCAAGCCAAGATTTCCGAAGCCACGAACCGCATCGTACTCTATCAGATCCTGGCAATCGCAATGTCGCTGGCAATCGTGACCCTCGCGGTGCTTGCCGCCTCAAAGCGAATAACAAGTGGTATCAGTGCCCTCGCAGATGCCGCGAGAAGGATCCAGACGAAGGACTACTCGGTACGGGTTGCCATCGCCAGCAAAGACGAGGTTGGCGAGGCCGGAGAAGCATTCAACAGGATGGCGGAAGAGATCAGCTTCCACACGGAAAATCTCGAGCAACTTGTTGAAGAGCGAACGGCCCAGATCGAAGATGCAAAGGAAGAGATCTCAACGTTGAACGCGCAGCTTCAGCGCGAAAATCGACGGCTTGGGACAGAACTGGCCGTCGCCGAGAGAATCCAGTTGATGGTGCTGCCATTGCATCAGGAACTTGACGAACTGCAGACGCTGGAAATAGCGGCATACATGAGACCCGCCGAGGAGGTCGGCGGCGACTATTACGATGTCTTGAAAAGCGGCAATCGTTTGAAAATCGGCATTGGCGACGTCGCCGGGCACGGGCTCGAAAGCGGAGTGTTGATGTTGATGGTTCAGTCGGTCGCTCGCGCTTTGCAGGAGGCAGGCAATGTCGATGCGGTGAAATTCCTCACTGACCTGAATAGCGCTCTTTTCAAGAATATCGTGAGAACCAAGATCGACAAGCACCTCACTTTGGCATTCCTCGACTACGACGGGAAAGAGATGATCCTGTCTGGCCAGCACGAAGAGGTGATCGTAATACGGGCGAGCGGCGAGATCGAACGTATCGATACGATGGATTTGGGAATACCGATCGGACTGCAGGCCGATATTTCCACGTTCATCAATACCCGCAGGATAGTGTTTGAGAAGGGCGACCTCATTCTTCTCCACACAGACGGCGTGACGGAAGCCGAAAACGACGCTGGAGAACTGTTTGGCATTGACCGTCTCTGCCTCGAGGCACTTCGGCTCAGGAACGAAAGTGCCGACAAAGTCGTCTCCGAAATCGTTGCGGCATTAATGCATTTTATCGGGTCACAAAAGATCCACGACGACATCACACTTCTCGCAATAAGACATAGGTGACGCATGACACCAACGTTATATGGGATCGAATCTCTGGCAAATGAGAACCTGGATGCAAGCACGCGTCTGACGTTGCGCGATGGACCGCTTCAACTCGGGTGGAAGCATTCGGGGATGACATCGGACTTCATCGCAGAAGTAATGGCCCTTCCGTATTCCCACTCAAAGAGAGCGTACACGCAAGCGCATCACGACATCGGATATCTCAGCAATGAGCTAATCGAAAATGCCGTCAAATTTCGACAACCCGGAGAAATCCTCATCGAAGCCGGGATATCGGACGATTGTTTTTTCATGAGGACAACGAACAGCATCGATAGCGCATCGTCATCTCGTCTTCAGCAGCTGCTGCACCGACTTCGGTCGAGGGAACCCGGCGAGCTTCTTCTCGAACGGATCGAAAGCAATGCAATATCGGAAGGGAGCGGATCCGGTCTGGGATTGCTCACCCTCCTAAGCGATTACGATGCAAAAATGGCATGGGCATTCGAAGAAGCCGACGACGACCATGTCAAACTGACGACGACTGCATTGGTGGCGTTGCCGCCCTCCTCCAAGCTGTGAGCGAAAAATGGAAATCAGCGACGAAAATTTCCGCGTATGGGCAGAAAACACCGAGGTATATTTCGATGGTATATTTCGGCTGGCAGGACCCGACGCCTACGCGCCCATTCATTCGATGGTACTGGGGCTGCTCCATGAAGGACACAAACAAGTCACGTTCAATTTGACGGGTCTCGAATTCCTCAACTCCTCCGGCATAAACCTACTTGCCAAACTGACCATCGAGGCCAGGAAAATGGGCGAGCTGCAGCTCGTTGTGAAAGGCACCAACCAATATCCCTGGCAGGCGAAATCGCTTCCGAATCTGAAAAAATTGCACCCGCTGCTTGATTTGCGCCTAGCGTAGTGGTTCGCTGCGAAGACAGGGACAAGGCCATCGCGACTCCCGGTGAGCGAGGCAATGCACCGACCCGTCCATAGGCGGTGCCGGCGCCCGCAAATGGAGGGCTACCTCCGCCGCATGACATTGACGATGAGAACACCTGCGATCGCCAACATTCCACCAGCCGCACCAATTGTCGTTGGCGTTTCGCCCAGCCAGGTAAACCCGATCAGTGTTGCTGTCGGCGGCACGCCATAGAGGAAATTCGTGGCACGCGCGGCCGGAAGCCGCTTCAGGGCAACCGCCCAGGTCACATAGGCAACCACCGTCGGGAAAACCACCAGATAGGCAACGTTTGAGATGACGATCGTCGGGGCAACAGCCAGAGCCTTGACGGTGGCGGGCATCGCCGGGAGGAGTGGAAGCGAACCGAGAAATAGAATCCAGGCGGTGACCGTCAACGCTGGCATGCGGGCAAGAACAGGCTTCTGCAAGACGCTTGCAACTGCCGAACAGAGGGCAGCGCCAAGAATTAGAATAGCGTTGAGGTCGAGGCCGAAGCCGTCGGCGGCGGAAGCGGCGATCAATGCCACGCCTGCAAACGATACGGCGGTACCGACCCATCCCCATAGGCCGAAGCGCTCGCTAAGGAAGAGGGTGGCGATCAGCGCGGTGAAGATCGGCATGGTGTTGATGATAAAACTTGCCGGTCCCGCCGGCACGGTTTGTTCGCCGGTATTGAGGAGCACCGCGTAAGCGGCAATGAACAAGACGGCAGCAACGGAAATCCGGGCAAGATCGGCCCCTTTCAGTGGGGTCCAGCGAAATGCCAGATAGCAAACAGCAATCACGCCGGCCGGCACATAACGGGCGGTCGCGAGCTCGACAGGCGTCAACGGCCCGAGACAGACGCGGATGACGACAAAAGAGGATGCCCAAAAGGCGATCGTCACGACAATCGCCAAAAAGGCAACAAGATCGAACCCTGCCTTGTCTTCCGGATCTCCAACCACCGTCGCCATGTTTGCCCCCATGCTTGCGTGCGCCGAATTAAGCGTCTCCTTTCCGGCTTGAAAAGCACCGCAATCGATGATCTGGTGTGTCCATGGTTCACAGCTCGCAAAGTCTCCCGCCACTCGATACGCTCGAAGCTTTTTCCCGAGCCGCGCGCCTTGGATCCTTCTCCGCTGCCGCCGAAGAAGCCGGCATCACCCATGGGGCGGTTTCCAGACAGATCTCGCGCCTGGAGCGGTGGCTGGGCGTTCGGCTGTTCGCCCGTCAGGCGCGGGGCGTCGCTCTTACACCGGAAGGCATCCGCTTCTTTGCTCGCGCCGAGGAGGCGCTTGCCCTGCTCAGTGGGGCTGACGAGCGATGGATCCCGCGGCGGCACAAGACGACGGTGCGCCTTTCACTCACGCCGTCCGTCGCGTCCTTGTGGCTATTTCCCCGATTAGGAAAGCTGGAACTCGACGACATTCACATCGAACTCTTCCTGGAGCACAGGCTTGCGGATCTCGGCGAGGGAACGGATCTTGCCATTCGGTGCGGAAGAGGTCCCTGGGCAGGCGTTCGCGCGACACCACTCTGGCAGGAGAAATCCTTTCCGGTGGCTGCACCGTCGCTTGCAGGCCAACTGGCCGGGACCTGCGACGCCCGATCGCTCCTCAAGATGCCGATCCTGCATGATTCGACCATCGAGGGCTGGCGGCGCTGGCTCGCCGCCGAAGACATCGACTATCTGCCGCGCGGGCAGGATCGTCGTTTCGAGGATTACAACCTCGTCATCGACGCCTGCATCCAGGGCGTCGGCATCGCGCTCGCCCGCCCACCGTTATCGGACGCAGCCATTGCGTCGGGTCGACTGGTCGCGGTCTCCGAAAGAGCGTTGGACCATCACGTCTCGTTTCATCTTGTGCGCCCCGACGGACCTTTGAGCGGGCCAGCGACGGAACTTGCCAGACGCCTCCTTCAGGAAGCCGGGCATGCCGAGGCTACAATCGGCGCTTTCATAGCGCCGGCCAAGAGGACCTAGTCCACCCGCAACGATCCAGCCACGTGATCTGCTAGCTTTGAATGTTCGAGAGTTGAGGGTCGCTCGCGGCCTCTCAAGAAAGGCTCGCGCTGGAAGCAAACTTGGAGCGTGTTTCAATGTCACAAATCGAACGGAAGCGGATCAACCTTGGGATCGACTCTCTTGGGAAGATCGCTGATGTCCTTGGACGCAAAGTTTGCGAACTCCTTGCAGAACCGGCTGAGGAAGAGCAGCCTCCTGTAAGTTTGCGCCCAGGCCGACTAAGCTAAGCGGCCTAGCGGAAGAATCTGTGATCGATCCGAAAAAGCTTGAAGTCCGAACGTGCCGGGTTTTCGATCGGAACCAGGCCCGGCCAGGAGCCACCCTGAGCCAAGGCTGCATACAGCGGCGCCTGATTGGCGTCGACCGGCAGAGAAATTTGACAGACGGCGACGTAATCGAAGGAGGCAGCTGCTGCTTTGCGTATTTCGCTGTCCGGCGAGGTGAAGAGCTCGAACATGCGCCTCATACCGGGAGATGCGCGATGGAATGGAACAGCCGCAACAGAGAAACCCGGAGGTAGGGCGAAGGCGAGAGTGATGGAACACCCTTGCGGAACTGCGATTTTGCCCGGTGCAACCGAATTCAGAACCGAAAGATCCTCGCCCTCGCAATCGCTATAGCCCATGTAGTCGATCGCGTCGTAAGTCTGCGCTTGAGGCGGAAAGAATAAACGGAGCAAGATTACAATGACGATGACCGAGCCGAGGCCTGCACCCACGAAACGTTGTACCTGCCTGCCATTCGGCCTTAGGAAGCTTTCAGGGGCTGTAAAAACCTGCAGGGCATGCGGCAGAAAGAGAGGGATGAAGGCGAAGGCAAATCGGATATTTCTAGTCTGCAACAGCGTCAGAACGAGGCTCGCGGCAGCAACTACAAAGACGATCGCCAGGCCCGCGCTCCCCTGCCGGGCATTTCGCGCGACGACAGGTAGTGCTGCGATCGCAATGCAAACCAGCACCGCAAGCATAATCACGATAACAATCTGGTGGTGCTCGAAATAGTAGATGAAACTGTGTTCCTGCGACACTCGTTCAAGCCAGTCGCGGCGTGATAGCGGGTCTATCATCCAATAGGGACCGGACAGACATCTTGGAAACGTGTATCCAGCCGCGCCGAATAGTGCCGCACCGGCCGAGGCAAGTACGGCAAGTCGGATAAAAGGTCTTTGCTGGCGTAGTGCCAAGGCGCCAACCAACAAAATCGATGAGCAACCGAGCGCCAGAACAAGGTAGGGTGCGGAGAAAGCATCGCACTGCGTTGACGACATTCCAGCGGGACCGAGGAATGCGAAGCCGGCGGGCAGCGTCAGAGCCAAAATCGTGGTCGCGGCTGCAACCAGGACATCCTCAGAACCGAGCACACGAAAGACGTAGCAACCGACTAGTCCCGTAAATGCTATGGTGATGAGTGGCAAGCCCTCAAGACCGATGGTGATGCAGATCAGCGTACCGATGCCGATCAACATACCGCCGCTGCGGCTCCATCGTTCCAATCCGACGCAGATCATCATCAAACCGATGATCTGCATGTTGTGATGATCGATACGGCCCGGAAGGAACTCCCAAACGGCAAAAGCCATGAAGACTGTGCTGGTGATGAGAATTGGATAGGAAATACGGACGCCGACGCGCATCTGCGGTGAAAAGAAGCTGGCGATTAGAGCGCTGAAGCCCACCAGCATCAATGGCGGCCAGATCTGGAAGGCCATTCGAAGCGCGTGTTCTGGTCCGAACACAGGCGAGAGCAAGGAGGCAATGGCGACGAAGGGCAGATCGATCAGGCGCGACCAAGGTGAGGTGTAGGGTTCAGGCATAGCGATCACAGGCAGACCGAGATCGAACCAGTGCCCACCCTCGAGGAAAAGATGGCGGATCTGCAACTCCCGCATCTCGTCATCAATGTCGCCGTAAAAGTTTTGGCCATCACCCCAGTCCAGCAATGCGAGTAAAAGGCAGAGGGGGGCGACAGTCATGAAGACTCTCAGCGATGACATCCCACTCGCAGTTTTAGGTTTATCCACAATGTTGAAAAATTCAGAAGCCATGCCAATACCGCCGCTGCAATTGCAAGGACTATGCGCGGCAGACAATGAAGATTATGCTCACGGCATGCTGATTTAGAAAAAGCCCGGCGTGACGCCATTTAAGTGTTCCAGTCGGGTGCCGGCATTTGTAGCGCGATGGGCGGATTGGATGCGGCCCAGTTCCTCTCAGTGCAACACAGACCAACTGGTGCTGCTACATGCGGCTCTTGATTCGGAAGGCCGTGCTACAACCGATGGACTGGCCGCCCTTGGCATATCGCTACCGGGAATGCTTATCGTGAAACGCGGTCGACTCTCCACCGAACAAGCTGAGGAGATTTTGCGACAGCACCAGCGTGGCTCCTGAACAGCAAGCGACAAAAGCGACACGTTAGTGACTCACATATGTATGTGTGGGATCGACTTGAATCCCGACGCTATCTATTCCTGTCGAATGCCTAAACTAGAGGGCCTCTTGACGGCAAGGCTGATAGGCTGCATCGATCGTACAGTTTCCGGGCACTTCAATCTTGCAGTCGTTGGAGGACATTTGAAACCACTACGCATCTTCGGTGCTGCAATCGGCTTAGCGTTCTTCGGCCCCGGGCTCCTAATTTTTTCTGTTTTTTGCCTGATCAGGGGGCGTTCATTCGTATATTCGCCCCTCAGTGTCACTGAAGATCCGATTCGATTTTACGTGATTTTCATCACAGTTGGGCTCACGGCATTAATGTGGACATTTGTTGGTATCCTGCTCACAATACTATATGCCCGAAAAAGCCCGGCTGGTCTCTCGCGCTAGATAGGCATGGGGGAAATCAAATGAACACCGCTGCAAACAATGTTTCGACAAAGTCCCCGCGCCGTTGATTAAACGTGGGACCGACTGTCCGCGTGGATCGAGAAAGTCACGAAACAGCGTGTTTCCAACCAGCCATGGGATATCGCAACGGCCTGATCTTACTGGTAATCGCTCCAAGTTCGGTCATTGGGAGACCTCTTGATCTTCGAGCTACTAAGAGCAATCTGCGGCCTAGTGGCCGCATTGATCGGAAGTTACGCCGCGGCGTTTGCGCCTGCAGCCGAGTTGCAGGCACGAAAAATCGGGCCCGCGCAGGCCTGCATCTTACCTGCTGACCCTCAGATTCGATAGTGAGTTGCCAATCTGCTTGAAGGCGAACTGCAATGCTGCGGTGGTGGGCGAGTT
>NZ_JBFTPD010000034.1:0-78057 GCF_056398305.1 Rhizobium sp. 01T444 | reverse complement strand
GAGAATGGGAGTAACGACGTGAGCATTACCATCAAGACTGGCCTTATGGCGCTCGCCCTGCTTGGTTCGACGGCACTGACCGCGGTCACGGCCCAGGCAGCCGACAAGGAAATCAGCTGGATCTATTGCGGCGACACGATCGACCCGATCCACACCAAATATATCAAGGAATGGGAAGCGAAGAACGCCGGCTGGAAGGTTTCGCCGGAAGTCGTCGGCTGGGCCCAGTGCCAGGACAAGGCAACGACGCTGGCTGCCGCCGGCACGCCGGTCGCCATGGCCTATGTCGGCTCGCGCACGCTGAAGGAGTTCGCGCAGAACGACCTCATCGTTCCCGTTCCGATGGCCGATGACGAGAAGAAGGGCTATTACCCGCATATCGTCGACACGGTCACCTTCGACGGTAACCAGTGGGGCGTTCCGATCGCCTTCTCCACCAAGGCGCTTTACTGGAACAAGGACCTCTTCAAGCAGGCCGGCCTCGACCCCGAGACGCCGCCGAAGACCTGGGCCGAAGAAATCCAGATGGCAAAGACCATCAAGGAAAAGACCGGCATTCCGGGCTTCGGTCTTTCTGCCAAGACCTTCGACAACACGATGCATCAGTTCATGCATTGGGTTTACACCAACAATGGCGCCGTGACGGATGCCGAAGGCAAGATCACGCTCGACAGCCCGCAGATCCTGGCAGCGCTGAAGGCATATAAGGACATTTCGGCCTCTGCCGAAGAAGGCCCGACCGCCTATGAACAGAATGAAGTCCGCGCCATCTTCCTCGATGGCAAGGTCGCGATGATCCAGGCTGGCTCAGGTGCCGCCTATCGCCTGAAGGATACGAAGATCAACTGGGGTGTCACCACGCTGCCGCTCGGTCCTGACGCCAAGGGTGCAGGCACGCTGCTGATCACGGACAGCCTTGCAATCTTCAAGGGCTCGGGCGTCGAGGACAAGGCGATCGAATTCGCCAAGTACATCACCTCACCCGACATCCAGGGTGAATACGAGCTGCAAGGCGGCGCAGGCCTCACCCCGCTGCGTCCGTCCGCAAAGGTCGACGAATTCGTTGCCAAGGACCCCTTCTGGAAGCCGTTCATTGAGGGCATCAGCTACGGTGGTCCCGAGCCGCTCTTCACCGACTACAAGGGCTTCCAGAATTCGATGATCGAGATGGTCCAGTCCGTCGTCACCGGCAAGGCCGAGCCTGAAGCCGCTCTGAAGAAGGCTGCAGGCGAGATCGAGGCCTTCAAGTAAATCGACGTCGAGGATCGCAGGTTGACGATCTGCGATCCTCACCGACCAATTCATGCGCGTTCAGGCCGGGACCGGAGACAGATTTTTGGGACAGCTTCAGCTCAACAAGGTTCAAAAATTCTATGGCGACTACGAAGTTCTCAAAGGCGTCGAGCTCGACGTCAGGGACGGCGAGTTCGTTGTCTTCGTCGGGCCTTCGGGATGTGGCAAGTCCACCCTCCTGCGCATGATCGCAGGTCTTGACGCGACAACCAAGGGCGACATCATCATCAATGGCGTCAGGGTCAACGACCTGCCGCCGGTCAAGCGCGGCATCGCCATGGTCTTCCAGTCCTATGCGCTCTACCCGCACATGACGGTTTTCGAAAACATCGCCTTCCCTCTTCGTGTGGAAAAGATGGAGGAGGAAAAGCTCAAGGCCAAGGTCGAGAATGCTGCACGTATCCTGCATCTCGAAACGAGGCTGCAGCAGAAACCCGGCATGCTTTCCGGCGGACAGCGTCAACGCGTGGCGATCGGCCGCGCCATCGTCCGCGAGCCGAAAATCTTCCTGTTTGACGAGCCGCTGTCCAATCTTGACGCCGCCCTTCGCGCCGACATGCGCATCGAACTTGCCAAGCTGCACCGGCAGTTGAAGGCGACCATGATCTATGTAACGCACGACCAGGTGGAAGCCATGACGATGGCCGACCGCATCGTCGTGCTGGATGCCGGCAATATTTCCCAGACCGGTGCGCCGCTCGAGCTCTATCACAAGCCCGCCAACCAGTTTGTTGCCGGCTTCATCGGCAATCCGAAAATGAATTTCCTGCCTGTCACCTGCACATCCGCAAGCGAGGCAGGCGTGACCGTGGACTATCGCGGCCAGACCGCGACACTGCCGGTAGCGCCGCGCGACGGCATGGTCGGCAAGCCGCTGACGCTCGGCATCCGGCCGGAACATATCCAGCTCAGCTCCGGCGACGTTTCGCTGACGGTGACACCGAGCGTCATCGAACGGCTCGGCGCCAATACTGTGGCTTATGCTGCGCTCGGTAGCGAGACAGAGAACTTCTGCGCCATGCTGCCCGGCAGTGTCGGCATCCGCGCAGACGCGCCGGTTGCCGTCGGCATCAACGCTACCGATTGCCATCTCTTTGATGAAGACGGTGTCGCCTTCGACCGTCGCGTCGAGCTTACCGATATCGACATGAACCTGCTGGCACCTGCAACGGCCTGAACGGTCGATTGATCAGTTACCAGACGAGCCCGCGCGCGGCGACGTCCTCGACGCGCGTGACGATGCCGTTGCGATGGAAGACCATAGTGTCGAACAGGTTCGACACCACGCATGTGTGGTTCGGGATGATGAAGAGCTTTTCGCCGATCTGGGGCCGCGCACCGGTGCAGGCCGAAAGGTCAATGACGCCGTGCTCTTCCGAGAGGCTGGTTATTTTCGCCTCGGGATATCCGACGACCAGGCCGAAATCGGCAAAGCCCTGAAGATCGGAGGTCAGCGCCTTCGAGCCTGCGTCGATGATGGCGCGATCGGCATTCGGCCGCGATACGACGGTTGCCAAGACGTGCATTGCGCAATCGTCTTCTGTGCAATGTCCCATCCGGATCATCTGACGGTCATTGTAGATATAGGTCCCTGCCCGATGCTCCGTCGCCGATTTGACCAGATGCGCCTGAAAGAGACTGGGCGTGCCGCCATTGCTGACGATCGGGCAGGCAATTCCCTCTTCCGCCAGCTGTTTCAGCGTAGCCTGGATGAAAGCCTCGACGGCATCGGCAGCCTGCGGCTTCGGATAGGTGAGGATACCACCGAATGTCAGCCCATCGGCCGCAACGATGCGTCCGGCGAGCGAGACCGCCTGTTCGGGCGTCTGGACGCCGCAGCGCGCGCCGCCGGTATCGCATTCGACGAGGACGGTCAGCGGTTTGCGGCCGGAAAAATGTGAAGACAGGCCGTCGACCGTCACGTCGCTGTCGGCAACGACCTTGAGACCCGAAATGCGATCGTTCAGGGCAGCGAGCCGTTTGAGCTTCGGGGTTCCGATTATATTGAAGGTGATCAGGATGTCTTCGAAACCGGCTTCGGCAAAGACCTCTGCCTCTGTCACCTTCTGGCAATTGATGCCCTTGGCGCCGGCCGCGACCTGGGCCGCTGCGAGCGCCGGTATCTTATGCGTCTTGATATGAGGGCGGAAATTCAGCCCATGCTCGTCCATATAAGACTGGACCCTGGATATGTTGGCGGCCAGCTTGTCTTCGTCGATGATCGGGCGGGGCGTGGAAAGATCGGCGATCCTGTCTCCAGCCTTGGCGATGACGGCAAACCGGTTGTCATGCATCTCAGGCAGCTCCGCGTTCGGTTCCATGAGGATCGGCCGCGATCGGCCAGATGGTCTTCGGCGCACGGCGATAGTGGGTCGTCGCCGGATTGTTGGGATAGGGGGTTCCTGCCGAACAGTACAGGATTTCAGCAGCGATCTTCGAGAAGGATGCGAAGAAATGGTTGGTCGATTTGATCACCAGGATCTTCTGCTTGGTCGGATCGATACCCATCACCGAAAACAGGCTCGGATCGAAGCTCTGCGCCCGCGTCGAGTTCAGAATGATATCGATACCATCAAGAACGATATGGGCCGCATCCCCGAAAGGTGCCAGGCTTTCGCCGAACTGCATTTCGGCATTCTTCACCAGTTTGACGACCTTCACCATCCCGTCGATGGGATTACCGGTCCCGGGCGCTGATTTTGCGCCAAACCGCAGGGGAATTTCGGCCCCCTCGCCTGCGGCAAAACAGATCTGAACGGCGATCGGATCCCAGATCGTACCGACAGCAGCACTTTGCACACCGCGGGCCAAAAGTTCTTCGAGAATGACGGTGGCGTCGCCGGCGGTGCCGCCACCCGGATTGTCCCAGACATCGGCAATGACGACCGGCCAGGCTTTGGCAGCCATCGCTCGCGATACAGCTTCCTTCTCGTCGATCTGCGGCACCATGAAGGTGCCGCGCTTGGAAAACAGCTCCATGCCGAGGTCGCGCGCGAGCGCCGCACCCTTTTCCGGATTGTTATCGGTGACGACAAGCAGCTTGGTGCCCATCTCGGGCACATCGCCGACCATGAAGCCGTGGACTACGGAGATCGACAGAATTTCCGGATCTTCCTTCTCGATCCGCATGATCTTGTCGACGAAGGAACGCATCGGATCGCGCGAGGTCGGGAAGACATCGATCATCCGGCAGTCGAATACGGAATTGACCGGCTCGACCCTGCCCTCAAGCGCATCGACGGCGATGCGCCAGAGATCCTCGGCGCGGTCGACGAAATCCGTATGCGGAAATTCCTTGAAATAAATCGCGAAATTCAGCGCCGCGATGCGCTTCCGGGTCAGATGGCTATGCGGATCGAGTTCAGCGCAGATCAATACGTCAGGCCCAACGATGTCGCGGATGCGCGTCAGGAGATCGCCTTCCGTGTCCTCATATCCCGCGGCCACCATTGCCCCATGCAGCCCCATCACCACGGCATCGACAGGCATTGCGGCGCGGAGCTGGTCGAGAATTTCGTCCCGCAGCCCTTCATAGGCCTGACGGTTGACGAGGCCGGCCGGGTCTGCCCAGGCTGCCGTGCCCTCGATCAGCTCCCAGCCCTTTTCAGCGGCGACGCGGCGACCGACAGTGATCGGCGCGGTGCAGAGTGTGGGCGTTTCCGGATGCTGGCCGGGTGGGGCATAAAGAGACGCTTCGAAAGCGCGGCGATCCACACAGATCGGGGAAAACGTATTGGTTTCGGTCGCCAGTGCTGCCGTGAAAATGCGCAAATGAGTTGGCCTTGTTTTGCGGTCCCGCCTCAACCCATCGGGTTCGGCAGGTAGCCGGTAAATCCGCAGATCTTCCACCGCCCCTCGTGGAGCCTGCAATAGTAGAGCGTCTGCCACTGCATAATATCGCGGGTGCCATCACTCTTCGTCAGGCCTCCGTCGAACTTCTTGCGGACAAGCGCCATGTCGCCCTCGATCTCGATGTCCTCGAGCGTCGTGGTGGTGAAGATCGCGGTGCGGGTATCCTCCGCGAAGCTCTGTGTGGCAAAATCCTTTGCCTGTCTCAGCCACTCGTCGCGATAGGCCGAAAGTGCGGGAAACGCCAGACGCCACCTGTCGGGGCTGACTTGCTTGCGGCCATCGATGCCGATGAAGCCTTCCTCAACGAAATCATCTTCGACCATCGACCAGTCGGCTGCCAGAAATGCGTCGATGTCGCGGGGCACTAGCATCTCCCAGATGGCGTGCCGTGCAGTATCGGAGGACGGAAAAGGATTCTTGAAAGGATCACGCATCTTCGCTCCCGATTTAAATTCTTTTCATAAATGGCGTTTTTCACTGGTCAAAATCTGCTTTCTATGGTCCCTTGTCAACTTATCAAGAAAATAATTTGCAGGGATCCCGACATGTCCATCAAGCGATATGGCACTGTTCAGACCGGCGCCGGCGGCAAGGCGCTGCCTTTCGCGCGCGCGGTCGAGGCTGATGGCTGGCTCTATGTTTCCGGTCAGGTGGCGATGGAAAACGGCGAGATTATCGACGGCAATATCATTGCCCAGACGCACAAGACGATCGCCAATGTGCTCGCCATTCTCGACGAGGCCGGATACGGCGTCGAGGACGTGGTGCGCGTCGGCGTCTGGCTGGACGATCCGCGCGATTTCTGGACATTCAACAAAATCTATCAGGACTATTTCGGCGCACATCCGCCGGCCCGCGCCTGCGTCCAATCGTCCATGATGGTGGATTGCAAGGTCGAAATCGACTGCGTTGCCTACAAGAAGAAGAGTTGACTGACGGATCGGCGGGAGGACAGGCTTGGATATTTTTTCCACATTGCAGGAAGACAGGAGCCGCCTCTCCGCCTCCGAGAGCCGCATCGCCGACATCATCGTCAACGATTTCGAATTCGCCGTGAATGCCTCGATCATCGAGCTTGCCGAACGCGCAGAAGTCTCGCCACCGACGGTCACACGTTTCTGCCGCCGCCTCGGCTGCGACAGCTTTTCCGATTTCAAGGTACAGCTTGCCCGCACCGCCCATGTCGGCGTGCGTTACCTGAAGCCGGAATCAAAGAGCAGCGATCCGGCCGATGTCGCTCAGGATATCATCACCAAGGCGCAGAACGCCCTTTTTCTGTTGCACCGCTCGCTGGACCTGACCGCAATCGAGGCCGCTGTTGCGCAGATCGCCAAAGCGGAGATGATCTACGCCTTCGGATCGGGCGGCAATTCTTCGATGATCGCCGATGAACTACAGAATCGGCTCTTTCGCCTTGGTCTCAGGATCACCTCCAGTTCCGACCATAGCATGCAGCTGATGATGGCGGCGGCAGCGAAGGCTGGCGATGTGATCATCGGCTCGTCCTTTTCAGGGCGCAACGCCGAGCTGGTGCGGGCCTTTGCACTGGCACGCGAGGCCAAGGTCAGGACCATTGCGCTGACGCAAACCGACAGCCCGGTCGCGAGAGCCGCCGGGATCGTCGTGCCGATCGATCTTCCGGAAGGAACGAACATCTTCCGCCCGACATCGACGCGTATCGCCTATATCGCAACCATCGATATCCTAGCGAGCCTCGTCGCCTACGCCATCCAACCGAAGGCGGCGACGACGCTGAGACGCATCAAGCAGCAGCTGGTCACACACCGCGATGGGGATGACAAGCAGCTGCTAGGAGACTGATCAACAAGAGGGAGCGACAATGACGCAATCAGTGGCCATTGTGACAGGAGCAGCAGGCGATATCGGCGCGGCGATCGCCGATCGACTCGCCGCCGATCATGACGTCATTCTGCTTGCGGATATCGATCCCGCCACTGCGGCAGCCGTTGCCGGCAGGCTTGGACCGGCCGATCGTTTCGTCGCCGTCGAATGCGATGTAACCAGCGAGACGAGCGTTGCGGCTCTTGCCGGGCGCGCAGCTCAGCTCGGCAGCCTACGCACGCTCGTCAACAATGCGGGTGCAGCCCGCGCCGTCAGCCTGCATGATACGACGCCTGAGATCTGGCGTGCCGACAATGCACTCAATCTCGAAGCGGCATTTCTCTGTTTTCGCGCCGTCGAAGACCAGCTGAAAGCGTCGCGGGGCTCCATGGTCAACATTGCCTCGGTCAACGGTATGAACGTGTTCGGGCATCCTGCCTACAGCGCCGCCAAGGCCGGCCTTCTGCATTTCACCCGGCTGGTCGCCGTTGAATATGGAAAATTCGGCATCCGCGCGAATGCCGTTGCCCCCGGAACGGTGAAGACGCAGGCTTGGGAAGTTCGCGCTGCAGCCAATCCCAATGTGTTCGAGGATGCCCGTCGCTGGTATCCGCTGCAGCGCGTGGTCGATCCGAAAGACGTCGCCAATGCTGTCGCCTTCCTGGCTAGTCCCCAGGCTGCGGCGATTACCGGCGTCTGCCTGCCGGTCGATTGCGGCCTGACAGCCGGCCAGGCCGAGCTTGCCCGTACTTTTTCCCAGTCCGAGCACTACTGAAATTCATAGGATACACCGAGAGGAACGAGATATGAAACCGGCCGACTATCGCCTGGAAAGCAGCTGGAACCCCAATGGCGGACCGAATGGCGCCTTTACTTTCACGCTTTTCAATCTTTCCAGCAAGGCGCTTTCCGGTTTCAAGCTTGTCTACACCTCGCTCACACGGGTGATCGATGCCGCCGCATGCGACAATGCCACCTTTCTAAGGCGCAACGCCAATTTTCATGAATTCGAACCGCCGGCCGGACTGATCCTCACTGCCGGCGAAAGCTGGATCTTTACGGTTGCCGGCCTGCATCGGCCGGCACGGCATTGCACTGATGGAGCAAAGTCCGCCTATCTCACATTGTCATCCGGTAAACATGTGCCGGTCGCCGTTTCCGATCTGCTGCTTGAGGGCCGCGCCAGCGAGCCTCCGCCCGCGCTTTTGCCCAAGGGCCGGCTCGATCTGCCTTTTGCGCTACAGCCGTGGCCGGCCGAAATCGATGCGAAACCGGGCGATAGTTTTCCGGTCATTCTCTATCCGGAGGGTGCCAGCGCAGACGAATTGTCGGCAATATCCGCCTGCATTTCGCTAACCCGCCGCCTTTTCGAAAGCGACCATTCAGTTTTCAATCTGGTCGCCTCGCCGCAGGGGCGCACCCTTACGTTCAGCAAGGACGCCTCGCTCGACGCCGAAGCCTACCGGCTGACCTTCTCGGCCGATCGCGTGACACTTTCCTATTCCGGCGCCGCTGGGCGCCAGTATGGCCTGACCTCGCTCGCGCAAATGCTGAACGGGGCGCGGGTCAGCAAGGGCAAATTCCAATTCCCGGTTTCCGGAACGATTTCCGACCGGCCCCGCTATAGCTGGCGCGGCTGCCATCTCGACGTTTCCAGGCAGTTTTATCCGGTTGATGACGTCAAGCGGCTGCTCGACATCCTTGCCTGGTTCAAGCTCAACATCTTCCACTGGCATTTGACCGATGACGAGGCCTGGCGTCTGGAGATCAAGGCCTATCCGCAGCTGACGACAACGGGCGTGTTGCGGGGCCCGGACGAACCGCTGCTCCCGCAGCTTGGCAATGGCGCGGAGCCTGTGGGCGGCTTCTACTCGCAGGACGATGTCAGAGACATCGTCGCGCATGCAAGCGCCCTTCATGTCGAGGTCGTGCCGGAGATCGACATCCCCGGCCATAACGCGGCGACTTTGGTTGCTTTGCCCGAACTGACTGATGGCCAGGAGGCACCGGAGAGCTACCATTCGGTTCAGGGCTATCCGAACAATGCGCTGAATCCGGCCGTGCCGCTGACCTACGAATTCCTGGAAAAGGTCTTCGACGAAATGGTCGAGCTGTTCCCCTCATCCTACATCCATATCGGCGGCGATGAAGTGGCGAACGGCTCCTGGCTCGCCTCGCCCCTTGCCAGGAGGCTGATGGCGGAACAAGGCATTTCCGGCACGTTCGGTCTGCAGTCCTACTTCCTGAAGCAGATCAAGACGATGCTCGATAAGCGCCGCCGCAAGCTTGCGGGCTGGAACGAGGTCGCTCATGGCGGCGGGGTCGCGGCAAAGGACAGCCTCTTGATGGCCTGGGAAAATCCTCAGGTTGGCATCGAGCTTGCCGAACAAGGCTATGACGTCGTCATGACGCCGGGCCAGGCTTACTATCTCGACATGGTCCAGGCCGAAGCCTTCCAAGAACCGGGCGCGAGCTGGGCCGGTACGGTGCCGCCGGCCCACACCTATGCCTATGAGGCAGCCGGCGAATTCCCGGAGGAATTGAAGCATAAGCTGAAAGGCGTCCAGGCCTGCATCTGGTCGGAGCACTTCCTGTCGCGCGGCTATTTCAACCGCCTCGTCTTCCCACGTCTTCCGGCAATTGCCGAAGCTGCCTGGACCCCGAAAGCGTCGAAGGATTGGGACCGTTTCGCTGCGATCGTGGCGCTTAGCCCGAAGCTTTGAGCTGGCAACGATGAAGATTGACATCGGGGTGATAATCGCCAGCCCTTACCGAGGGTTTGGTCGGTCAAGGCATCGAGTATCGGATGAGCATCAGGCCGCCCGCTTTGTCTTTCCCTTGAATCAGGATTTCGGCTACACGCCGCATGCGCGCCTTCCCACCCTCAGGCGCGACCGAGATTGATCATGACGATCCTTGTGCGGACGCGGTTTCCCCCTCCGCACAAGGATCGCCTCAAAGCCAGCTGGCGACGATAATGAACCGCTTGATACCCGACGTTTTCCGTAATCCTGCAATCCGGGTGAGCATGATCGCCATCTTCACGTTCGGATTTGCCGGAGCGACGACGACCCCCTATCGGTCCGTGGTCGGCATCCGCGAGCTCGGCCTGTCGAATGAACTCTATGCGGCGCTGATCTTCGCCGCAGCGGCGGTCAACGTGATCGTCAGCATTCTGCTTGGCAATCTTGCCGACCGGCTCGGTGAATATCGTTCGATGATGCTTGTTGCGGCGACCTTCGGCGTTGTCGGTTATGGCGCGGTCTTCTTCTTCCCGACGCAGGACATATTTGTCCTCAGCGCGCTTCTGCTACTGCCGGTCTATGGCTGCCTGAACTCGTTGCTCTTTGCCAATGTCCGGGCCGCAGCCCATGGAATGGCGCCGGCTGACGTGGCGACAGTCAATTCCGGCGTTCGGGCGATGATCTCGCTTTCCTGGGTCCTGGTTCCTGGGCTCACGGGGGTTTTGCTCTCCTCCTCTTCGACCATGCTGCCAGCCTATCTCTTCGCCGCGATTTCCTGTCTGGTCTGTGTGGGGCTCGTCGGCTTCCTATTGCCCCGTCAGAGCGGCACGGATCGCGCTGCCACCCACCATCTCTCCTATCTCGCCGCACTCGGCCAGGTGATTTCCCCGAAAATCTTCAGCCGGATCACGGCCATCGCGCTGATCAGCAGCACATTGCATGTGAACGATGCAATCTTCCCCCTCGTCGTAACCGGCGCCGCCCGCGGCACTGTCGCTGATATCGGTATTCTGGTCGGGATCGTCGCTCTCCTCGAGGTGATCTTCATCATCGTCTGGTCGCGCCTGCTGCGCCGCATCAGCCAACTCGCAGCCCTTGCAGCCGGGGCATTGATCTATGCCGTCTACCTGCTGCTTCTGGCTTTTGCCCACGAGCCTTGGCATGTCTATGCCCTCACCTTGATCAGTGGCATCGGCGCGGCGTCACTGATCTCTATTCCCATCACCTATCTGCAGGATCTGATTGCCGAGCGGCCCGGTCTCGGCAGCGCACTGATTTCCGTCAACATCTTCCTCAGCGCCGGACTGAGCGCCCTTCTCTTTGCCGCCGGCACAGCCATCACCAGCTATTCCGGCACTGCGGTGGTCAGTGCGCTCTCTGGTCTTCTCGGGATCGCTTGGCTGCTATTTCTCGAAAGACGCCGGTGCTCGTTCTGAGGCTGGAATTCGTCGGATTTCTCTTCCTCGTCCCAGAGCCGCAGGCCCCCTCGACCCCTGTTTCTCGATCGTTGCCGATGGCATCGCCAGGGAACGGCGACGGCGTTTGAGAAAGCTTCGGCGCCATCCGCATTTGCATCGCATTGGTCATTGAGAAACTGGAGACTTACTGGTCACCGGAGCAGATCGCCAGACGTCTTTTGGCCGACAGCTTCTCCACCGCAAAGTTAGAATGTCCTGATCTCGCAAAGTCGGAATGTCATCCTCCCCGCCTCCGCTGCACCCCCGGCCGAGGTGTTCGTGGCATAATTGCACGAGGGAGCCTGATCCCCTACCCTTGCAAACCGGCTATGATGCACTGCGATCAGATTCTCCAAACGTCATCAGGAAATCACGCAATTTCGCAGCGCCTCACATCGTCTTAGTGCGCGGAGAAATACCCGAACTACAACTTCACCACTGTGGGCTTCAAATGAACGAGCATATGAAGGCTGTTGAACTCAAGAAGGCCTTTCGCCTGATCAACCACGGGCCAACGATCCTGGTTTCGGCGCGCCACGACGGCATCGACAACGTCATGGCTGCCGCATGGTGCTGCGGGCTCGACATCGATCCGCCGAAGCTCACCGTCGTCGTCGACAAGAGTGCCCAAACGCGCACGCTGATCGAGGCGAGCGGGCGTTTCCTCATACAGGTGCCAACGGTTGCCCAGCTGTCGCTGACGCGCGAGGTCGGGAACCGCAGCCTGTTTGAGGAGCCGGACAAGCTGCAGAAGTCGGGGGTTTCTATTTTCGACGTGCCGGGACAGGACCTGCCCTTCGTGGAAGGCTGCTCTGCCTGGCTCGCCTGCAACCTGATCAATGAGCCTCATATCCAGCATGCCTACGACCTGTTCATCGGTGAAGTAACGGCGGCATGGGCAGACGATCGTGTGTTCCGCGATGGACACTGGCATTTTGAAACGGCCGGCCCTGAATGGCGCAGCCTGCACCACGTCGCGGGTGGCCATTTCTATGCGATTGGCGAAGCGCTTTCGGTTGAAGCCGAACCTGTCGAGCGCGCGCAATCCTCACTCTGAGCAGAAGGCCAATTAGCCCTTGGTCGCTCCTGCCGTCAGCCCGCCGACGAAAAGGTTCTGGAAGAAGAGGAACAGGAGAGCGATCGGCACCGTCATCACCATGGAGGCGGCCATAACCGCTCCCCAATCGGTGTTGAACTCGGTCGAGAATTCGGCAAGCCCGATCGGCAGGGTCTTGACCGAGGAATGCGTCGCAAATCAGAGCGCGAAGATGAATTCGTTCCAGGTGCTGCTTGGCGTCGGTGCTCATCCGGGTCTGCGCCACCCTCCCTCGTAACTTCATCGCCTTCGAATATACGACCGGCGATCCGGACTGGTGGTACGACATCGTCGAAGGGCTGCCGCAGGCGATCGTCAAGGATGGCTTTGTCGATGTGATCGAACGGCCGGGCATGGGCGTCGACCTCGTGCCCGAACGGGCAAGACAGTATCTCGCGGAAGAAGAGCAGATGTTCTTCGATTGATCGGTGGTCCGAGAGCCCTCACCTTTCCAACTTGAGCGCGAACAATACCGAAGGGCGCAGCCAATTGTTATTTGACATCGCAATTTTTTGATTCCTATAGTTGATCCGTTATGAACTGCATATAGTTCATATAGAAACAGGATAGCAGCGATCCGGAGGAGCGGAGCGCTGTCAACCTGAGGAGGAGGAGGAGGCTCATGGGAATCCGATGGAGCCGCGTCATTCCGCATCTGGCCGTTACGCCTGCTGCGCTGTTGACGCTTGTCTTTTTCATTGGGGCGATAGGCTGGACCGTCTATCTCTCCTTCACGGCATCCAGGCGCTTTCCCGACTATGAACTGGTCGGCTGGAAGCAGTATTGGCGGCTGTTTCACGATCCGTCCTGGACCCTGTCGCTTCAGAACCTCGTCATCTTTGCCATCGGCAGTCTGCTGTCGATCGTGATGGGCTTTATTCTCGCAGCCTTGATCGACAAGGAGGTGCATGGCGAAGGCATCTTCCGCACGGTTTTTCTCTATCCGCTTGCGGTCTCGCTGATCGTCACCGGCCTCGTCTGGCGCTGGCTCTTCAATCCGGGCCTTGGCGTCGAAAATGTTCTGCACTCGATGGGCTGGGAGAGCGCCTCCTTCAACTGGCTTGCGAGCCAGGACACCGTCATGTTCGGGGTCATTCTGGCGGCGGTCTGGCAATCGACAGGCTTCTTCATGGCGCTCATGTTGGCTGGCCTGAAGTCGATCAATACCGAGATCTGGCAGGCCGCGCGCCTCGATGGCGTGCCCTTCTGGCGACTATACATCGAGGTCATCATTCCCATGATGAAACTCACCTTCCTGACCTGCATCATCCTGCTCTGCATCGGCGTTGTGAAGGCCTATGACATCATCGTCGCCATGACCAATGGCGGACCGGGCGGGGCATCGGTCATGCCGGCCTATTTCGTTATCGATGCTTATTGGCAGAAGCAAAATCTCGGCTTCGCCTCGGCGGGTGCCACCGTCATGCTTTTGACGACACTCGTCCTCTTCCTGCCGCTCGTCATCATCACCGCAATCCGGCAAAGGAGGGACGCATGACGGCGATATCCGCTACATCGCAACCCGGCCGCGCGACGAAAGTGCGCCGGCGCCCGCTGATCCGGCCAAGCCGGGTGGTGATCTTCGTCTTCCTGCTGATGGCAGCCGCCTTCTTCGCGGTTCCACTCTATGTGGTCGTCGTCACATCCTTCAAGACGATGGATCAGATCCGCGAGGGACAGATTTTCTCGCTACCCTCGCCCTGGACGGTCGATGCCTGGTCTTATGCGTGGATGCAGGCCTGTTCCGGCATGAACTGCAACGGCGTGCGCGTCGGCTTCGTCAACTCGCTTTATATCCTTGCCCCCAGTCTGGTGCTGACGATCTCGCTCTCGATCGTCACCGGCTACGGGCTGGCGCTCTGGAACGTCAAATGGGCAAACGCCTTTCTTTTCGTGCTTTTCATCTGCGCCTTCGTGCCGTTTCAGATCATCATGTATCCGCTGATCAAGATCACCGGCTCACTGCATATCTACGGCACGACATTCGGCATCGCGGTCATTCACAGCGTCTTGTCGATGCCTTTCCTCACATTGATCTTTCGCAATTATTTCAAGGGAATGCCGCCGCAGATCATCGCCGCGGCAATGATCGATTCCGGCTCCTTCTGGCGGATCTTCTTCGAGATCGTCCTGCCGATGTCCGGCAATATCATGATCGTCGTGCTGATCCTGATGATCACGGGCATCTGGAACGACTTTCTGGTCGGTCTGACCTTCGGCGCGCAGGACACGCAGCCGATGACGGTCGTGCTCAATAACATCACGGTGACGACGACCGGTGCCAAGAATTATGCGGTCGACATGGCCTCGGCTCTGCTCACCGCGTTGCCGCCGCTGGTCATCTACTTCGTTCTCGGCAGATTTTTCGTGCAGGGCATCACTGCCGGCGCCATCAAGGGATAGAGGCATGCCTTCCATCGCATTCAACAATATCGTCAAGAAGTTCGGTGCGCTGACGGTCATCGAGAACCTGAACCTCAGCGTTGGCGACGGCGAGTTTCTGGTGCTGCTCGGACCTTCCGGCTGCGGCAAGACAACGCTTCTCAATCTTCTGGCCGGGCTGCTCGAAATCGACGACGGAGAAATCCTCATCGATGAGCGGGATGTGAGCTATCTCGATCCCAAGGATCGGGGCCTCGCCATGGTTTTCCAGTCCTATGCGCTCTACCCCACCAAAACTGTGCGCGGAAACATGAATTTCGGGCTGTCCTCCCGCGGCATTACGCGGGCGGAGGCGGATAGGCGGATCGACTGGGCGTCCAARCTGCTGCAGATCGAGCACCTGCTKSASCGCAAGCCGYSCCAGCTYTCRGGCGGCCAGCGCCAGCGCGTKGCGATCGGCCGGGCGCTGGTCAAACAATATGGCGTCTGCCTGTTTGACGAGCCGCTTTCGAATCTCGACGCCAAATTGCGCAACGAGATGCGCATCGAGATCAAGAAACTCCACAACCAGCTCAAAAATACCGTCGTCTATGTGACCCACGATCAGGTCGAGGCCATGACCATGGCGACCAAGATTGCGGTGATGAACAAAGGCGTCATCCAGCAATTCGGCACACCCGATGAGATCTACAACGAGCCGGCCAATCTCTTCGTCGCCGACTTTGTCGGCTCGCCGGCCATGAACTTGCTCGATTGTGTCGTCAGGCGTGACGGCAGCGATCTCGTTGCGGTGGATGAGAAGGACAGCATCCGCATCAGCCTCGGCGACTACAAGTGGAAGACAAAAGCTGCTGAAGGCAAGCCTGTCAAGATTGGCTTCCGGGCAGAGGAGCTTCTGGTCGAGGAGCGCCAGGATGCCGGCAATACCGTGCGCTTCGATTGCCCTGTCGAATATTTCGAGAAATCCGGACCTGACGCTTTCGCCTTCCTGACCATGTCGGGAAAGAGCATCGCCGTGCGCATCGATGGGCGCGATGCCAACCGCTATCGCGGCCAGCCGGCTCTGCCCGTTTATCTGCCGCTGACCAAACTCAACGTCTTCGATGCGCCGACCGGCCAGCGCCTGTGATCAGAACAATCTGATGAGATTACAAAGGGAGGAATGTTGCATGACAAAATGGAAATCGCTGAAGAGACTATCGCTCCTGCTTGCCGCGACCACACTTGCCGCGAACGCCTGGGCAGATGAAGTCGTCGTCTATCACACCTGGTCCAAGCCATCCGAGATTGCCGCACTCGGCGTTCTCAGGGATGCCTGGGCAAAGGACGGTCACCAATGGAAAGACCTGTCGATCGCGCATGACTCCGGCGCCAATGTCAGCCTGATGAACATGATCACCGGCGGCAATCCGCCTGCGATCTTCATGAATTCCGATCCCGGCATCTATAGGGATCTGAACAAGCAGGGCCTCGGCGTGCCGCTCACCAAGCTGTTCGACAGCATCGGCGCCACGAAGAACTTCCCGCCCTCGGTTCTCAAGAACATTACTGTCGACGGCGAGATCATGAAGGCGCCGGCAACGGTGCATATCGACGGGATGGTTTACTACAACAAACATGTCGCCGAAGCCGCAGGCGTCGACCCGAAATCCTGGAAGTCGCTCGACGACCTCTTCGCAGCCTTCGACAAGGTCAAGGCCGCCGGCTATATCCCGATCGCCCAGGGCGGCGATCAGTTCCAAAAGGCCTATCTGCTGCAGGCCCTGATCGCCTCGGAAGAAGGTCCTGACATCTACAATCGGTTCTATGGTGAAAAGCCCGACCGTACGGTGATCGATACGCCGGAAATGCGGGCGGCGCTGAAACGCTTCCGACAGATCGCCGACCACACCGATCCAGGTTCCCCGAACCGCCAGTGGAACGACACGACCAATCTCGTTATTACCGGCAAGGCCCTGCTGCAGATCCACGGCGACTGGATGAAGGGCGAGTTCATGGCCGCGCAGAAGAAGCTCGGCGAGGATTTCGACTGCATCAACATCCCGGGAACCAAGGCTGTCGTCGTTACCGTCGATTCCTGGGGCTTCCTCAACACCAACAATGCTGACACCGCAAAAGCCCAGGAAGACTTCGCCAAGCTCGATGTCGATCCAAAGCTCAATGCCGAGTTCGTCTTGAAGAAGGGTGCAAGCCCTGTTCGCACCGATGCCGATACGACGAACCTTGATGCCTGCAACAAGCTCGTTCTGGAGACGCTGAAGGATCCAACGAAGCAGGTTTCCAACCCCTTCAATATGGCAGATGCTGACTGGTATCGCACCATCTGGCAGGAAGCCGACAAATATTGGAGCGATCCGAAGCGGACGGATGACGAGTTCGTGCAGGCGATGCAGGACGCCTACGACCAGATCTTCTGACATCTCGCAACGAAAGAACCCGGCAGGTGACTGCCGGGTTCTCTCTCGTTATTTGCCACTACCGCAGAAACAGTTGGTTCAGACTGATTCTTTATGCAGTCTTTTGATGGCCTGCCGCTGAATGCAATCCGGCGCCATCTCCATGACCTCGATCTGCGTGCCATCGGGATCCTCGATCCAAGCGCCGCGATTACCGTCGATGCCGAGCTTGGTCGGCCTTGGCTTGCTGGGCTGGATGCCAACTTTCGCAAGCTCTTCGAACGTCTTGTCGATATCTTCGACGGTGAGGCAGATATGGAAGATGCCGATGACGTCAGGGCCGGATTCCGGCCTCTTCACGCCCTTCGGGAAAAGCTCGAGGTATTGATCATCGTTGATGCGCAGATAGACGATCCATGCCTCGCCCTGATCGTTGAGCAGGCGCGTCATCTCGCGAAAGCCGAGCTTCTGATAAAAGGCCAGCGACTTGTCGAGGTCGTTGACGCGCAATGCGATATGGCCGAGATGATTGAAAAGATCCATGGCTCAGCCCCGTCCATTGATGCGGCGAACGGCTGCCGTCTGCATCGCATCTGTGCCAAGCTGCATCAGTTCGATGCGGTTGCCTTCAGGGTCGGCGATCCAGGCCTGATAGTTGTTGTCGACGCCGAGCTTCTTTTCAGCCGTCAGGACAACGCCGCGGCTGGTGATATCAGCGATCGCCTCGTCGATATTCTCGACTTCGAGGCAAAGATGGTTATAGCCGACATTGGCAAAAGGCGGCGCGCTGTCGCCGACACCTTCCGGAAACAGCTCGATGAACTGCGTGTCGGTGATCCTGAGATAAACGATCCACAGGCGGCCGTCGCGCTCCAGTCGGAACATTTCGTCGAAGCCGAGCTTGTTGACATAGAAGTCGAGCGAGCTGTCGATGTTCTTCACACTGACGGCCACGTGTCCGATCGATTTCACACTCTTCATTGCATCCTCCTCCGTCTTTCCGTTTCACGGCGCGTACTGGCGCAGCCACTCGCCGAACCTCCCGATCCGGCATCTTTTCGGAACGCCGCGTGCGGAATAAATCGACGTGACGTTTCGTATTTGAACTGATATAAGTTCACGTAAGAATTTATCGGCATTCGCGTGCCGGAGTCAATCGAAAGGAGCCGCGATTGCGTGAACTCCACGCATTGCTTATGGAAGGCGAAGCATTGCCTGATGGGCCTAGCAGGATTTTCAATGACCGACATTAGTGAAGACGCCGCGCAGAAATATCGTATCCCCGTCATCGAGCAGATGGTGGAGGTGTTCGCGCTTCTGGAACGAACGCCGGAAGGCGCGACGATCCGCGACGTGGTCAAAGCGGTACGGCTGTCACGCACCACCGTCTACCGGATGCTCAACACGCTGAGCGCCTACGATTTCGTGCATCGCTCGCCAGCGGGAAGCTATACGCTTGGCCGCCGCCTCCTGACACTTGCGGCCCATGTCGCGCCGACCGTTGCGAGTTACGACCTGCTGGCGATCGCGCAGCCGCATCTCAACAAGATCTCCGAGCTTCTGGGTGAAGGCAGCAAGCTGACGCTACCATCGGGCGACAATATTCTGGTTGTCGCCTCGGCGCAGGGGCATGGCCAATATGCGCTATCGGCGACGGCCGGCCAGCGCCTGCCGTTTCATGCAGGTGCCGCCGGCAAGATCCTGCTTGCCTTTTCACTGCAGGAGGACATCGAGCGGCGCCTGACCAAGCTCGAGCGCTTCACCAACCAGACGATTACCGATCCCAAGCAGATGCTTGAAGAGCTTGCGCAGATCCGCAAGCAGAATTGGGCGCGGGACATGGGCGAGCAGATGTCCGGCGTTCACGCAATCGCAGCGCCGGTCAGGGATCATCAGGACACCGTCATTGCAGCTGTCAGCGTTCCTTTCGTCACAGGCGTCGACGAAAAGCGCGTAGCAGACATCAAACAGGCGGTGATCGCGGCAGCGCAATCGATCACCAGCGATATCCGATCCGCAACGCCCGCGGCGCCAGCGGCGGGGCTCGCCACAGAGAAGCCTGCACCAAAACGTTCGGCTCAGAAGACGGTGGCAAACCCGAAACAGCGATAGACGTCTAGCGGCCTAAGGCCTCTCCCTCGGCGGACGGTGCATTCGCGCATCGCCCGACCGGCCGGGAGGAGCCCTACGTGAACCTGCCTTCCTTCAAATGCTTCGGGATCGGATCTGGGCGCCCGCAGCTGCTGCGGATGGCAACCGGGCGTTTCGACTGGGCAGACCGTTCAAAGGCGGTCATCACCTCGAGCGCATGAAAAGCGAGTTCCGACGAGACGCGATGTGGCCTGCCGGAACGCAATGAATCCACCATCTCGGCAGCACCCAGTCCTCTCAGGCCGAGGTGACCGGGAACGCCTTCGACATAGGGATGGTCGACCGCCACCTCCTCCCAGGCCTCATTTCCCTCGGCGAAGATCTCGACCTTGCCCGTAAAGTTGTTCGGGTCCGGCGTTACCATCGAGCCCTTGGAACCGTAGATTTCGATCTGGTTGTGCTTGTGTTTGATGACGTCAAAGCTCGTGGCGATCGTCACCGTCGCTCCGCTATGGAACTCCATGACGCCGGTCAGATGCGTCGGCGTCAGCACCTTGATCGTCTCGCCGAAACGTGGCTGCGTCTTCACAGTCCGCTCTATGCGGGTGACCTTGGCAGCGCCGAAGACTTCGCGAACCGGCCCGAGAAGAGCAATCAGATTGGTGACGTAATAGGGGCCGACATCGAGCATCGGCCCGCCGCCGCGACCGTAGAAGAAGGCCGGATTGGGATGCCAATGCTCGTGACCAGGCAGAAGCAGCATGGCGGTTGCGGAAATCGCCGTGCCGATGCGGCCTTCATCGTAGAGACGCCGCGTCAGCTGATGACCGCCGCCAAGGAAAGTATCGGGCGCGCAGCCGAGCCGCAGATCGCCAGCGCGGGCAAGGGCCATCAGTTCCTCGGCTTCTTCCATGGAAACCCCGAGCGGCTTTTCGGAGTAGACGTGTTTGCCGGCAAGCAGCGCCTTCTTGCTGATCGAATAGTGAGCGGTCGGCGTGGTCAAGTTGATGATGAGGCCGATTTCGGGGTCGGCGAGCATTGAATCGAGCGACACCGACTGGACGCCGAACTGCTCGGCAAGCTTGCGCGCGGGCTCTTGGTAGAGATCATAGATCGACTTCACGCGAATGAAATCGAACATATGCAGCGTCGCGACATAGGTGGCGCTGATATTCCCGGCACCGACGATGCCGACCTTCATGGGGCTGTTCCCGCTCATTTGTGTTCCTCAGGCGATGATGATGTCGAGTTCGGCAGCGCAGTCGCGCAGGTAGCGGATGCCGCGTTTCATTTCGGAATCGAATTCCGGCGTGGCTTCCCGGAAATGGGTCCAGTGCGATGCGCCCGGTGCATCCTCGAGCTCCAGAGTGATCGGTCCGGAATAGCCGATCGTTCGCAAGGCCGCGAAAATCGCCTTCCAGTCGATCTTGCCACGGCCGGGGCGCCAGTGGGCATTGGTGTGCCCTTCATTGTCGGAGAAATGCGTGTTGTAGATCCGGTCTCCAAGCGACAGCACCACGTAATGTGGCATGTCACCGGCAGGAAAGAGATGGCTTGGATCGAAATTGAGCCCCAGATTGGGAGCGCCCGTGCGCTCGATCAACCGCAGCATTCCCTGACCTGAGCTAACCCAGCGATAGGGATGCGGCTCGATGGCGACACGCAGCCCGGCATCAGCGGCAATGGCGCAGGCTGCCGCGAAACCTTCGACGACGACCTCATATTCCTCCGCCCAATCCCATTCGGGCTTCACGACAGCCGACCATTCCTGGGCCGTCGGCCGCTGCAGGATCGGCCTGATATCCGATTGGAAAGGATAAGGCGTCATGCTTGTCATGATCGGCGTGCCGATCTTTGCCGCCAGCTCGACGCCGCGTTTATAAGCATCTAGGTCTACGCGAGAGACCGGTGCGTTATCATCACGCGAAAACGGCAGATTGTAGAAGAAGTTGGTCAGCGTCAGCCCTTCACCATCAGCGATCGACTTGAGTTCGCGGATCGTCTCGTCGGTGTAATAGCCGAGCATGTCGACCGACCATGCAGTGAGCTCGAAACCCTTGCAACCGGTGGCCGCCAGCCGGCGCAGAGGCGCCGCATAAGGCGGATTCCAGTTGAACGTCCAAATTGGCGAACCGAAAAAAAGTGCTTGAGCACCCACGCCGTCCTCCCATCATTGTCGTAGCGTCTTTGTCTTCCCTTTGGAGCGCTCCAACCCGCCCAAAAGTCAATTCGTAACGTTACGAATGCATGGCAAAGCTTATACTGTCAACGTCTCCCTCAACGAACTTTTGCCGCATTGCGGTAGGAAAAGACGAATTCGTAACGTTACGAATGACTTGACTCGCGCAATATTTCTGAGGGATTTTTAGCGCAGGCTGAATTCACTGCGGCGTTCGACAAAACTGGCGCGGACAATCTCGCTCAGGCCGGATGCCGGCTCGCCCTGCATCGACCTGTAGAGGAGATCGCTCAGACGCTGTCCGATGATGAAATTTGGAAAATAATAGGTACTGAGCGGCGGATTGTAGAAATCGTGGAGACGACTGCCGGAATAGGTCACGATGGAAAAATCCTCGCCGACCKTTCGCCCAAGATCGGCCAGAGCGGAAACGAAGCCGAGGGCTGCCTCGTCGCTTGCCACGAAGGCGCTCGTGACCTGGGGATATTTGACAAGCGCATCCACGGCAATCTTCTTGCCGCTATCAGGCGTGGTTGCGGTGAAGAACATCCGCTCGTCAGGAACAGTCAGGTTCCTACGGTTGAACTCAGCTGTCCAGCCCTTGATGAATTGCAGGCTGTAAGTGAACTGGCTGGAGGGCGCGACCAGCAGCGGCGCCTTGTGTCCGGCATCGAGCAGTCGCGCCGCCGCAGCCGCGCCGATCTCCTCGTGGTCGATATCGATGCTCGGATGTTTGCTGAGCAGCTCGGTGCGGCCGAAGGTGACGAAGGGCATGCCGACTTCCAGCAGATATTTCACCCGATCGTCCTGAGGCCTCGTATGAGTAAGGATGAGACCATCGACGGTCCCCTCCTCGACAAGATCCCGGACGGTTGTCAGCGGGTCGTCAGCCTGAAACTGTGGGGCGACCGTCGTGCGGTAGCCATGTTGTTTCATTGCGCCGCAGAAGCCCTCGATCAGTGAGGCTACCACGATATTCATCTCGCCCTCCCGATGGAACGGCATGATGACGCCGACGGCATGTGTCTTGCCTGTTCTCAGATTGATGCCGCCGAGGTTCGGTCGGTAACCGAGATCGGACGCGGCTTTTTTGACAAGGTCGATCGTCTCCCGGTTGACCTCGGGGCCATCCTTCAAGGCGCGGCTGACGGTCGTGACGGAAAGGCCGAGCGACTTCGCCACAGTGCGCAGGGTCACCCGTTGTGCAGCCCGGCGGGATGCCGCCAGTTTTGCTTGATCCGCCACGCAGATTTCCTCCAATTTGACAGCCGATGTCCTTGCTGGACCACGGCGATCTCTAGCCTATCATGGGAGTTTCGTCCAAAGGGAGCGGCGGAATCCGAAGCCGACATCTGCGAATTCTCGACGCCATCGGTCGTTGACAGCAACAGCTCCGGCTAGCCACGCGGCCGCCGTTCCCGTAATAAGCGGATAACCATTTAGTTATTTCGCAACCCCTGAGGTATTCATCATGAAATTCTATAGGCTTCCGCAGACCGACCTCGACGTGTCGAGCATCATCCTCGGAATGATGCGGATCGCCAATATGAGCAATGGCGAAATCCAGCAGCTGGTCGGCGGCGCACGCGATGCCGGCGTGACCTTTATCGACCATGCGGACATTTATGGCGGTGCTCCGCATCGCTGCGAGGCTCGTTTCGGCGAGGCGATTTCACTCACCGCCGCCGAACGCGAGAGGCTTATCATCCAGAGCAAGGTCGGCATTCGCAAGGGATTCTTCGATTTCTCTGCCGAGCATATTCTGGCCTCGGTGGATCAGTCGCTCGCAGCGTTGAAGACTGACTATATGGACGTCCTTCTGCTGCATCGCCCAGACACGCTTGTCGAACCCGAGGAAGTCGCAGCAGCCTTCGACACGCTCAAATCTGCCGGCAAGGTCCGCCATTTCGGCGTTTCCAACCATACGCCTGGCCAGGTCGAACTACTCAAGACCGCGGTCACGCAACCGCTCATCGTCAATCAGGTGCAGCTCAGCATCACCCATGCGCCGCTGATCGCATCGGGCGTTGCCGCCAATATGGCCGGGCTTGATCAATCGATCGATCGCGACAACGGCCTGCTCGATTATTCCCGCATCAACGGCATGATGCTGCAGGCCTGGTCGCCGTTCCAGAAGGGCTTCTTCGACGGTGTCTTCCTCGGCGACCGTGAAAATTTCGCCGATCTGAACGACGCCATCGACGAACTCGCGAAGGCCTATGGCGTCACGCCGACGGGTATTGCCGTCGCCTGGATCACCCGTCATCCGGCAAAGATCCAGGTCGTCCTCGGCACTACGAAGCCGGAACGTGTCGTCGAAGCCGCGGCCGGTTCTTCTGTCTCACTGACCCGCGAGGAATGGTATCGGCTGTTCCGAGCTGCAGGACATACTCTGCCCTAACCTGCCCCGAAGATGCGGCCGCCTGTCAATCGGGCGGCCAATACGAAGCGCCGTGGCTCATGTCGCAAGCGACATCTTCGCATATTCGCTCGGCGGGCAACCGACCCTCTGGCTGAATGCGGTGCTGAACGCACTGGCGGAACGATAGCCGACCTTCTCGGCAATCTCCTCCAGACTGCAGCGGGAGTAACGCAAAGCGTCCTTGGCGACGGCCATTCGCCAGCGCAAAAGATATTCAACGGGCGCGAGCCCCACCGCTTCCGAGAATCTCCGCGCAAAGGCCGAGCGCGACATTCCGGCCCGTTGCGCCAAGTCAGCGATTGTCCAGCCACGCCGTACATCCGAATGAATGTCACCGATCGCCCGGGCAAGTTGGGGATCCGAAAGCCCTCGCAGCATGCCAGGGTGAAGCAGCCTGGAAGCCTCCCTGCGAAGGGTTTCAATCAACAGCACTTCGAGCAATCTGGACAGGATGAGATCGCTACCGACGCGCGCGTTTTCCGCTTCGTCGCGGATATAGGAAATCAGGCCACCAAGCCGGGCGCCGATCCCCTCTCCCACCTTGACATGCACAAGCCGGGGCAAGAGCTCGGACAAGAGGTCGGCGTTGGTCGGGTCGCACAGGATGCAGCCACCGACGATCCTGGTGGCACTTCCTTCGCCGACATTGCCGATTATAATCTCGCCATCGGCCAGATGTCGGGCTTTGAAGTCGTCGTCGGAAAGAACAATCTTCTCGCCGGGTCTGCTGAAGAATGAATCCGCGATCGGATTGCCTGACAGGACGAAGTCACCGGCGCTCAAACCGGTGGTTTCGCCTTCGCCGGCGCGAAACAGGGCGCTTCCCTCCATCACGAAATAGAGCATGGGCCCCGGTTGGGGCGGAACCTTAATGCCCCAGCCCCCGAAAGCTGCCATGCTGCCCATCAGGACTGTCTTGGGCCTCAGCAGCTGAATCACATCCGTCAAAGCGTCCAATGGTACGATCCGTAATATATCCTATGCCCTTCATTATGGATCGCACTTTGCCGGCAGGATAGAGCTGCATGCTCGATGAGCGAAATTGGCACTGCTTTCCGGTGAAATGGTGGACGATCCATAATGCTTTATGGACCTTAAATTATTCATAGTCCCGCCAATCAAACATAATCTCCAGACATCAATGAACGGAGATGCAAATGACAAAGACAGTCCTGATCACGGGTACATCGTCCGGTTACGGCAAGGCGACGGCGGAACTCTTTCTTCAACGCGGATGGAATGTCGTTGCGACAATGCGCCGTCCGAATCCTACGGTGTTTCCTTCTCCATCCGACAGGCTGAAGGTGCTGCCTCTCGACATCACAAAGCCCGAGACGATCGAGAAGGCGCTTTTCGACAGCGTGGCGTTGTTCGGCTCGATCGACGTGCTGATCAACAATGCCGGGATCGGCATGGCATCCGCCGTCGAGGCGACGCCCGACAATACGATCCGCGAAGTTTTCGATACAAATACCTTCGGGGTTTTCAGTGTCTGCCGTGCGATCATCCCGCAGATGCGAAACCAAGGCCATGGCACCATTATCAACGTCACCTCGAGCGTGACAATCGGCGTTATGCCGCTCGTTGCGGTCTATGCGGCCAGCAAGTTCGCGGTCGAGGGTTACACGGACTCACTGTCCTATGAACTGGAGCAGTTCAATATCAAGGCGCGGCTGGTCGAGCCGGGCTACGCACCGACCACCCGTTTCACCGCCAATGGCGGTGAGCGCATGCAGGGTCTGATCCCTGCCGATTACGGCGCTTTCGCGCAGGCCTACTTCGAAAAGATGGCAAATTACCCGACCGCATATTGCACCGAAACGGAAGTTGCCGAAGCCGCCTATCTCGCTGCGACCGACGAAGGCACCCGGCTTCGCTATCTGGCCGGCGCCGACAGCAAGATGCTTGCCGAGCTTCGCTGGTCCACCTCGGAAGACCACTATCGCGCCAGGATGCGCGATATGTTCGCCCCTGATGTAGGCAAGGCGACGGATGCGGCCTGATCTGAGATCAACAAGACGGGCGCGGGATAACCCGCGTCCGCCCTCCCTCTCCTCCGAACAAATTGCTTGCAGCTCGTCATCGCGCTCCGGAGAGGCAGTCCGATCGGTCGGATTGACTTCAATATGTATTTGCTTTAAACAAATATAAATAGCGCGGCGGGAGGCTGCGCTTTGGGCCGGCCAACGCGGTTGGACGTGCCACAATTTTCAAGAGGGAGGAATTCATGTCGAAGTTCACGAAGATGCTCGCAGGTGCCATTTCGGCAGTCGCACTTATGGCGGGCGCTGCCGCCGCGCAGGATACGGTTGGCGTCAGCTGGCGCTACTTCCAGGACGAACGCTGGAAAATCGACGAAGCCGCCATGAAGACGGTCTTCGACAAGGCGGGAGTATCCTATGTTGGCATCGACGCCCAGGGCGATCCGCAAAAGCAGGCCGCCGACATCGAAAGCCTGATTGCCCGCGGCGTGAAGGTTCTGATCATCGTTGCGCAGGACGCCAAGGCAATCATTCCTGCTATTGACGAGGCGAAACGCAGTAACATCGCCGTCATCGCCTATGATGCACCGATCGATACGGGTGACGTTCTCTATGCAAGCTTCGATAACGTGGCGGTCGGCCGGGTGATGGGCGAAGCGCTCTTGAAGGCCGTACCGAAGGGCAACTGGGTTGCCATGGACGGCGATCCGGCCCAGACCATCCAGCAGGTCTTCAAGAGCGGCCAGATGCAGGCGATCCAGGCGGCCGTAGACAAGGGCGACATAAAGATCGTCGCCCAACAAAATGTCGAACAGTGGAAGCCCGATGTCGCCGAGGCGCTGATGGAGCAGGTGCTGACGGCAAACGACAACAAGGTCGATGCGGTGCTCGCCATGAACGACAGCATCGCGAATGGCGTGGCCGCCGCACTTTCCAGCCAGGATCTCTTGGGCAAGGTCGGCATTTCCGGCCAAGATGACGACAAGAACGTACTCAACCGTATTGCCAAGGGTGAGCAGACTATGACCGTCTGGAAGGATGCGAACGCGCTTGGTGATGTCGCAGCAAAAGCAGCCGTCGAAATCATCCAAGGTGCCAAGATCGACGCCGTGACCGGCGTCAAGGCCGTCAAGACGGAGTCTGGCGCCTCCCAGCCCTCGATCATCCTCGATCCCGTGGCGATCACGCGGGACAATCTCGACCTCGTCGTCAAGTCCGGCTGGATCTCCAAGGATGTTCTTTGCAACAGCGTGACCAAGAATCCGCCCAAGGCCTGCGAATAAGCAGCCCCAGCAGGAGTTCCGCCATGACACCTGTCCTTCAGACTGCACTCAACTCCACAAGGCTCCTCCCTCGGCTGCTACAAGCGGCCGGGGGTGGCGGTCGGGACACGCGCCTTCTGGCGATGGTCATAGTCCTTGCCTTGATCTGGCTCTGCGCCAACGCTCTCACCGGCGGGGTTTTCCTGTCGCCCCGCAATCTCTTCAACCTGTCGCTCCAGGTGTCCGTCGTTGCCATCATGGCGTCAGGCATGATCCTGGTGATCGTGACACGCCACATTGACCTGTCGGTCGGCTCGCAAGTCGGCTTTCTGGGTGTGCTTGGCGGCCTCGTCCAGAGCACGTGGCTTCCCGGAAGCATGCATGCCTGGTGGCTCGCGAGCCTCGTCATGCTGGCGGGCGGAATGGTGATCGGGCTGATCCAAGGAGCGCTCGTCGCCTACGCGCGTATCCCCTCCTTTGTAGTGACATTGGGTGGTCTGCTCTTCCTTCGAAACGCCGCCTATGAACTCAACGACGGGACGACGATCGCGCCTCTCAGCGATACGTTTCAGGTCCTCGGCGGCGGACAGAACGGCGTGCTCGGCGGGCCGCTCAGCTGGACAGCTGCTGGTGCCGTAGCGGCCTACATCGCCTTCAGCCTGATGCGTAAATATCAACGCAAGAAGAAGCTCGGCATCCAGAACCCGCTGCAGGCATTCGATCTGATCTCTGCCGCGCTCTGGTGCCTCTGCGCGTTCGGCTTGGCTGCAGTCATGAACAGCTACAAGCGACCGGGAACGGATGAAGCGATGGGTCTCGCCTTCCCGGTTCTCATCCTCATTGCGGTCACGGCGCTCATGACCGTTCTTGCCAGGAGACACAGGTTTGGACGTCACGTATTTGCCGTCGGTGGCGATCCGCAGAGTGCCCGCCTGACCGGCATCAACACGCAACACGTCGTTCTCAAGGTTTTTGTCCTGATGGGGTTCCTGTCAGGGCTCGCCTCGATTGTCCTCACGGCCCGGCTGAACGCCGCCGCCAGCGGTGCAGGCACGATGATGGAGCTCTATGTGATTGCCGCAGCTGTCATTGGCGGCACGTCGCTTGCAGGCGGTGCCGGGACGATCCTCGGCGGATGCGTGGGCGCGCTGATCATGCAGAGCCTTCAGAGCGCGATGGTGTTGCTCGGCATTGCCAGCCCCTTGCAGAGCATGGTCCTTGCCGGCGTCCTCGTTCTCGCCGTCTGGATCGATACGATGTGGCGCGAAAGGAGGCCATCATGACAATCCCATTGCTCGAAGCGCATAACGTTAGCAAGGCCTTTGGCGGCGTTCACGCAGTGGAAAATGTCAGCGTGTCGCTGATGCCTGGTGAGGTCGTCGCCCTGCTCGGCCACAATGGCGCTGGCAAGTCGACCTTCATCAAGATGCTGTCCGGGGTCTTTCCCACCGACAGTGGTGAAATCCGTATCGATGGCAAGAAGGTCGAAATTCACTCACCTCACGATGCCCAGGAGCTTGGCATCGAGACGATCCATCAGACGCTTGCGCTGGCTGACAATCTTGATGCAGTCTCCAATCTCTTCCTCGGCCGCGAACAGACCGATCGCTTCGGATTTCTCGATACCGAAGCGATGGAGCATGGAGCCCGCCAGACGATTGAGCGGATGCGACTGAGAATTCCCTCACTGAATGCTTCGGTGCGATCGATGTCGGGTGGTCAGCGCCAGGCTGTGACAATTGCCCGAGCGTTGCATTTCAACGCTCGAATCCTGATCATGGACGAACCGACCGCAGCCCTTGGACCGGAGGAGACGAAAAACGTCGGCCTTCTGATTCAAGAGCTCAAAAAGCAGGGCCTGGGCATTTTCCTAATCAGCCATGACATGCACGATGTCTTCGCGCTGTCTGATCGGATCATCGTGATGAAGGCGGGAAAGGTTGTCGGCTCTTACCCGACACGCGACCTGACCCAGGACGATGCCCTTGAAATGATAATCCTCGGCCGCAAGCCGGCGCGATTTGCCGCCGCAACGGCGTGATGTAGAAAGCGAAGTGGATCGAACAAATGACCGTAAAAGCACCAAATTTCAGCCTCGAAGGTAAGGTCGTGCTCGTCACCGGTGCCGCCCGCGGTATTGGACGGGCATGTGCACTGGCCTGCGCGGCCGCAGGCGCCGACGTGATCGTTGGCGTTCGCAACGTTGAGGCGGCTGCGGATCTCGTTGCCGAGCTGGAAACGACCGGCCGCAGAGTCTTTGCGGTCACCATGGATATTTCCGATAGCCGACAGATTTCCGAAGCGGTTGCCCAGTCTATTCAGGCGTTCGGCAAAATAGACATTCTGGTCAACAATGTCGGCGTTGCGCCCGGCAATCTTGCGGAACTCGTCGAGGAAAAAGATGTCGACCAGATTCTGAACGTCAATATCAAAGGCACATTCCTCGTCACCCAGGCGGTTGCCCGCCACATGATCGAGAAAAAGAGCGGCCGCATCATCAATATCAGCTCACAGGCCGGAACTGTAACGCTGCGCGGAGAGGCGATCTATTGCATGAGCAAGGCCGCCATCAACCATTTGACACGCTGCCTTGCCGCCGAGTGGGCGCAGCATGGCATCACGGTCAATACCGTGTCGCCAACCTTCATCTGGACGGATTCCACGCGACCGGTGCTTGCCGATCAGGATTTCTATGATCGCACTGTTGGCCATATTCCGTTGGGACGGATTGGCGATACCGACGACGTCGTCGGCGCAGTCGTCTACCTCGCCTCGCCGGCCGCAGCTCTTGTCACGGGCGCCAACCTGCTGGTCGACGGGGGATGGTCGGTCGCGTGACACTGTGCTTGATGCCAATCTTTGCTTGCGGACGGGCATCTGGTACTTCGTCAGGGATTATTGCCTGCACCGATTCGAAAGGCCTGCTGGCATTCCCCAATAGCTCCTGATCGGCACATGGTGTCCCTGGGAGGAATATTGACGACGAACAGTGTCTTACGACACATGAATGCGGTGCGTTGCCTGCGCGTCCTGCGCAGGGACGCTGCCTTGTCGCGTGCCGATATTGCGCGCGAATTGAACGTGACGCGGGCGACGGTCGGCAACTCCATCAAGCAACTTCTCGCCGAAAAACTCGTCATCGATCTCAACGAGAGCGCGGAGGCGAGTGGTGCGGGCCGACCCGGCGCGCTGGTGTCGCTCAATCCGGGTGGCGCCTATTTCATCGGCCTCGACATTTCCTCGGCGGAAATCAACGCGGTTCTAATCGACTTTTCGATGCGTGTGATCGCCAAAAGGATCGTGTCGATCGCGGACCGTTATCACGCACCGGAACGCGTGATCGATCTGCTGGCGTGCCTGCCCAAGGAGCTTATCGAGATATCCAAGGTGCGCGCGTCCCGGGTGCGAGGTGTCTGTATTTCCGTTCCTGGCATCGTGCGCGACGGCAAGATCATCTCGGCGCCCTGGCTGAACTGGCAGGACGTGGACGTTGTTGCCGCCCTGTCGGAGGCAATGCAGCCTTCGTTGAAGGTCCATATCTGCAATGACGCCGTTGCCCTTGCGAGTGCCGTCGCGGCGGATGCTGCCGAAGGTGATCTCGGGGATGTTCTTCTGCTCCTCCTTGCACAGGGTATCGGCAGCGCGCACCTGCGGCAGGGCCGCGTCGTAGAGGGCGCTCACGGTCTGGGTGGTGAAGTCGGTCACATGGTGATGGGCAGCCAACCTGGAATGGCCGCGACCCATACATTTGAAATTCTTGCCGGCTATCAGAAATTTCTGCCCTTCATCGACCAGGACATTCCCATCCCCGAGGGATTGGCGAAACTCGCTACGCGCGACAGTTCTCCGGCGTTTGAAGACGCACTTGCCGAATGGGCGCTTGCGCTCGCTACCGGCGTCCTCAACCTGATCCATATCCTCGATCCGAAGACGATCGTGCTTGGCGGCCCCCTCGCCGTTCTCTATCCAAAGGTCTCCGCCCGCGTCGAGCAATTGCTTGTTGACAACCTCGTTCACGGCTTCCAGGTGCCGCCGATATCGGTCGCCCGCTTCGGTGGCGACGGTGCTGCGATCGGCGCTGCCGCGCTGTTGCGCGAAAGCCTTTTCGACATTCCCGAACTGCCATCAGTGTAATTCGGTTTTGGCCTCAAATCCCTTTGACAGCAAATTTGTATTTGTATAATACAAACGCAAATAAACCACCAAACGGAGGAACCCCATGCTGAAGCTCATTGATCCGATCCTGTCCCCCGAACTGCTTTACGCACTTCGCGCGATGGGTCATCGCCACGACATCGCCGTCGTCGATGCAAATTTCCCATGCGACGCCGGTGACGACAGGCTCATCCGCCTCGACGGCGTATCGGGTCCGCATGCGCTTGAAGCCATTCTTGGCATCTTCCCTCTGGAGGAACAGGAGCCCGAGGTGGCGTGGCGCATGATCGCCGAAAACGACCCGACCAAGATCCTGCCGGTCTTCGAAGATTACAGCGAGAACCTTCAGAAGACCCAGGGCAAGCCGGTAGAATTGACCGCTGTCGAACCAGACGACTTTAAGGATCGCGTGCGTGCCGCCCATACGGTCGTTGTGACCGGTGAGCGACGCTTCTACGGCAGTATCATCCTGCGCAAGGGCGTCATTCCGCCGCAGTGATGGGCCGTCGGTATCGTCATGCAGCCGATCTCTCGAAAGCTGTTATCTTCGACGCCAACCGGTGTTGCTCTCTAATTGCAGAAATAAGGAAACGTCAGATGCCAGCAAAACAGGAACGGCGCCTTCGCGTGGGCGTCCTCGGCGCCGGGCAGATCGCCCAGGCGGCGCATTTTGAAAGCTGCACAAAGGCGGTCAATGCTGATCTTTATGCCATCTGCGATGTCGCCGACGATCTGCGCGAGCGCATGGCGATCACGCATGGCGCTGAAAGGACCTACAGCAAGTACGACAAGATGCTCGCCGATCCGAATCTCGATGCGGTCATCATCGCCACGGCCGACGCCTTCCACGTACCCGCCTCGCTCCGCGCGCTGGAGGCCGGTAAGCATGTGCTCTGCGAGAAGCCGGTTGGCATAACCGTCGAAGAGTGCCTGCCGTTGAAGGCAGCCGTCGAGAAATCCGGCAAGGTCTTCCAGGTCGGTCACATGAAACGCTTCGACGCCGGCCTGCAAGCGGCAAAGTCCTTCATCGTTAATGAAATGGGTGAGGTAATTGGTCTAAAGGCTTGGTATTGCGACAGTACATACCGGTATCCGATGACGGACGCCGTTCAGCCGCTCATCGTTTCCAGCGCCAAGGCGAAGAAGCCATCGGAAAATCCGAAGGCTGATCTCAGGCGCTATTACATGCTCGCGCATGGTTGCCATCTGATCGACACCGCGCGCTATTTTGCCGGCGATATCGTTTCGGTCAACGCGCGGCTTTCGGAGCGTGCGGGTATCTGGTGCTGGTTCGTCGACGTCGAATTCGCCTCGGGCACGCTCGGTCACCTCGATCTGACCGTGCAGGTCCGCATGGACTGGCACGAGGGCTTCCAGATCTACGGCAAGAACGGCAGCATTCTCGGAAAGACCTATAATCCCTGGTACTACAAGACGAGCGAAGTCGATATTTTCCGCGAAGCCGATGGCGCCACCCATCGCGTGCTGGGGGCGGATGGCCACTTCTATCGCCGCCAGGTCGAGGGTTTTGCGCGCACCATTCTGGACAGCACACCCATGGAAGGCGCCGACATCGATGATGGCCTGGCTTCCGTCCAGGCCATGGTTGCCATTGCCCGGTCCGTCGAAAGCGGAAAGACCGTCCCACTCGCCGATGTCGAGGGCGGCGTGTGATGAAGCTCGGCATCTTCGCCAAGACCTTCGAAGGAACGGATCCCGCTACCGTTCTGAAATCCGTCGCTAAAGCCGGCTACACCTGCGCGCAGTATAACATGGCGTGTTCGGGCCTCCCCTCCATGCCGGATGAGATTACGGCGGCTGAAGCCCGGTCGGTTGCGGAGGCGGCCGAAAAGACCGGCGTTGAGATCGTCGCTATTTCCGGCACCTACAACATGATCCATCCCGACCTTTCTACCCGCGAGGACGGTCATCGTAGACTGGCGGTGCTGGCCCAACATTGCGCCACGATGTCCACTGGTCTCATCACATTGTGCACGGGCACACGCGATCCAATCGACCAGTGGAAGGAGCACCCCGACAATAACTCGCCCGAGGCATGGCGCGATCTGCTTGGCGCAATGGAGACGGCCATCGAGATTGCCGACCGCTACAATGTCGATCTCGGCATCGAGCCGGAGCTCGCCAACGTTGTCAATTCGGCCACCAAGGCCCGCCGGCTGATCGACGAGCTCAAGAGCCCGCGCATCAAGATCGTCATGGATCCAGCCAACCTCTTCGAGGTCGAGACACTCGGTGAGCAGCGTATGATCATCTCCTCGGCGATCGATCTGCTCGCTGATCGGATCGTCATGGCGCATGCTAAGGACCGCACGAGAGACGGTCGGTTTGCGACCGCCGGCAAGGGCGTGCTCGATTATGGCCATTATCTGCGCAGCCTGACGTCGATCGGCTTTGGCGGCAGCCTGATCACCCACGGGCTTTCGGCCAATGAAGCTGAAGGTGTTGAGGCTTTCCTCACAGCGAAGCTCAAGAATGGTGTCGGAGCCCAGAGATGACCGACATCAGGACCTTCACGACAAAGGACGGCACAAAGCTCAACGTCGACACGACAGACTATGGTCCTGCGGTTATCTTCCAGCACGGATTGTGCGGCGATGCCGGCCAGACCCGCGAAGCCTTTCCATCCGGGAGCGGCTTTCAGCGCATCACGATCGAGTCCCGCGGCCATGGCTCATCGCAGGCCAGTGATCCTGGTAAGCTGTCAATCGCCACGTTCACCGATGATATCAGTGATTTCATCGAGCAGGAGCTCGGGTGCCCTGTGGTGGTTGGCGGGATTTCGATGGGCGCGGCGATTTCGCTGCGTCTCGCCGTCAAACGTCCGGACCTCGTCAAAGCTCTGGTCGTCGCCAGGCCTGCCTGGGTAACTGCCCGCGCGCCGGCGAATATGGCGCCGAACGCTGAAGTCGGACGCCTGCTAAAAAGACTCGACCCGGAAGCCGCAAAGGCTGCCTTCATCGCCGGTGAAACAGGGCAGCGTCTCGCCGGCGAGGCTCCGGACAATCTGACCTCCCTGATGGGCTTCTTCGCACGTCAGCCAATCGAGGTCACTGCAGCACTGCTGACCGCCATATCAAACGACGGGCCTGGAGTGACGGAAGAGGAGGTTCGCGCTCTCCAGATTCCGACACTTGTCATCGGTCATGAAAGGGATCTCATCCATCCACTTTCCTACGCACGCGCCATTGGCGAGCTCATCCCCGGCGCACATTTCGCAGAGATTACACCGAAGGCTGAAAACCGGGCCCGGTATGTGTCTGACTTCCACGAAGCCATGCGCAATTTCCTGAAGGAGCTTTAGTCGATGTCTTCAGTCTCAAAGAACTGGATCGAGGATCTCCCGCGAGATCGCCTGATCGCCGAATTCTCCGTCTGGTCAGCCGACCTCGTGCGCCTTGCCGACGATCTTGCGCGCGTCGATCCCTATGTTGATATCCTCCATATTGACGTTGCCGACGGTCATTTCGCGCCCGCGATGTTGTTCTTCCCCGACCTCGTTGCCGGATTCAAGAGAGTTTCCGCGCGGCCCATTCACGTTCATCTGATGGCCGCCGACAGCATTCTTCTTTCGCAGATTGACCAGTTTGCCGATGCGGGAGCCGACCTGATCAGTATTCATGGCGAGAATGAAAGCGTCGCGGTTGAAGCGCTCGATCGTCTCGAACAGCGCGGGGTCGCAGCCGGTATGGTCCTCAAGGTCGAGACGCCGGTCAAGACGATAGAGGCCTACCTCCCGCGTCTGRGCTTCGTGACACTGCTGGGCACAGCCATAGGCGTAAAAGGACAGGGACTGAACGAAAATGCAGGCACCCGTCTTGCCGAAGCAAAAGGGCTGATCGCAAAGGTTAGGGCACCCCGGCGTATCGTGCTTGCCGCCGATGGCGGCATCAGGGAACATACGGTTCCGATCCTGCGCCGGTCAGGCGCGGAGACTGTCGTGCTTGGCTCCCTCGCTTTCAACGCGCCGTCCCTTGAAGAGCGGATGACGTGGCTTCGTGCCCTCTAACGCATGGTTCAGAAATGCAGCAGATTGCCATCGGGATAGATTTGGGCGGGACGCAGGTCAGGGCCGCACTTGTCGACGAAAGAGGAAGCCTCGTCGCCAGGCGCGAAGAGCTGACAGACGCCAATGGCGGCCCCGATCGCATCCTTTCGCAGATCCGGACGCTTTCGGATGAACTGCTGGCGACAGTAAAACCGTCCGATGTCGTCGGTATCGGAGTTTCTGCTCCCGGCCCCATCGATACTGTCTCCGGCATCGCAACAAGCATCCCGACGCTTTCCGGTTTTGTCGACTTCCCCTTGCGAGCCGAACTCCAGAAACGCTTCCCCTTCCCGGTCAGCCTCGAACATGACGGTATCGCAGCAGCGATCGGTGAATGGACGTTTGGCGCAGGCAAGGGCGTAGACAATCTGATTTACATAACCGTCAGCACAGGCATAGGTGGCGGCGTTATCGCCGACGGGCGCGTGTTGCGTGGTCGCAAGGGCATGGCCGCTCATATCGGGCATATGTCGGTGGTTCCTGACGGTGAACTCTGCCCCTGCGGAAACCGGGGGTGCTTCGAAGCCTATGGTTCAGGCACGGCGTTCATGCGGCGCGCCCGCGCCCGCGCCGCCGAGTGCAGCGACACGACGCTCGGTCGACCGGGTGAGGATATTCACAGTCGCGATGTTTTCGCGGCTGCAAGAGCCGGCGATGCGCTCGCCAACAGGCTTATCGATGAGGAGGCAGAGATACTTGGGCGCGGCTTCACGAGCCTCATCCATATATTCTCGCCCGACATGCTGGTGATGGGCGGCGGTCTCTCAAATGAATTCGAGCGGCTTCAACCCGGGATTCAGGGATGTATCACTCAGTGGGCGATGCCGGGCTTCAAGGATGTGAAGGTCTTGCGTGCGGCTCTCGGACAGAATTCCGGCCTGATCGGAGCTGCGGCCCTCGCCTTTCTTGCCGAAGGTATCCGTTTCGAAGGCCGGTCACTCGTTGCAAACCGCTGACAGAAGCTCAGGCATGGAACCTTTTCGCAGATCCGGTCGGTGAGATCAGCCGAGCATCGCCCGGCGGACCTCCTCGCGGTCGATCCCACCGTCCGAATGCTTAAATTCCAGGCCGGCGTATTCGATTAGCGCGCGGCCGCCCATTGGGCTGGCGTTTTGGGGGGGCGACTACGCAGTCCAACGCTTCGCGGCCATTGCACACCGCCCTCACGCCCGTCATGATGCCTCATCCTCAGCATATACAGGCAGCCATGCACATCTTTCTCGTTCGACACGGCGAATCTCTCGGCAACATCAGCGAGAGCGCCTACCGGCAGTTCGGCGATCACAATGTTCCGCTGACGGAATGGGGTTACCGGCAGGCGCTGGAAGCGGGACGCAGCATCGCTTCCTATCTGGCAGCGCTACCTGGTGTTACCAGAAAGGCGGCCATCTGGCATTCGCCATATCTGCGGACGCGCCAGACGAAAGACGCGATCATCGAGGCCTCGCCTACTGGCGCTATCGGCGATGTGCATGAGGACTATCTGCTGCGGGAACAGGATTTCGGCTTGTTTACCGAGATCTACGACCGGGCCGAGCAGCGGCGCAAATTTCCGGAAGAATTTGAGAAATGGGCGCGCCTTCGCAACAGTAGCGGCAAGTTCTATGCCCGCCCGCCTGATGGGGAGAGCCGCGCGGACGTTGCCCAGCGGGTGCGGCTGTTTCTGCAAACTGTTATGCATGACATCGGCAGCGGCAACGACACCGTAATCATCGTCGGCCACGGCGTCACCAACCGTGCTTTCGAGATGAATTTCCTGCATCACAGCGTCGAATGGTTCGAGCGCTCCGATAATCCGGGCAATGCCGATGTGACTCTGATCCACGGCACGCGTGTGGAAGGCTATCGCTCGACGCTTCTGCACAAGGCCGACGACCGTGATCCGGCCGAGGCGACCGAAATGCGCGGCGCCTACGGTTCGGAGCTGACGGTCGCACCGAAGACCAATATCTAGTCTCTATCGGCAGCGAGATTTAAGCCTTCATACGAGGGTAACTTTCTATCATCTGATCCAGAATATTTCAGCGCGGCATCGACGGGTTCGCATCACAAGTATCGCCTTGTTGTATCCCTGACGGCGCTGTAATGTATGCAGAACCAAACGAGCCTTGAAATCATGTCATCCAATTCCGACCGGGTGGATATCGCCCATCGCACACTTCGGCAGGCCATCATCGAGCAGGCGTTGAAAGCCGGTACCAAGCTCCCCGAAGACGAGATCGGTCGGCATTTTTCGATGAGCCGCACTCTGGTCCGCACGGTGTTGGCCAAGTTGCAGGCCCAGGGGCTGGTCGACACCTACCACAAGCGCACGGCCACTGTGGCCCAACCGAGCCTCGATGAGGCGCGTGATGCTTTTGCCATCCGCCGTGCGCTTGAGCGCGAGATGATGAAGGCCGTCATCAAGCGCTGGAACCCCGCCATCGAAAAACTGTTGCGGGAACATGTGCAGGAAGAGGAAGCCGCTCATGCCAAGGGAGATGTGCGCCTGTCGACCCGTCTTGCGGGCGAATTTCACCTGAAGCTTGCTGAATTGTCCGGCAATGCTCTGCTCGAGCGCTACCTCTCTGAACTCGTCTCCCGCTGCTCGCTCATCCTTGCCATGTATAGCCGGCCCCATTCGAGCGAATGCGCGATCAGCGAGCATTCCGGCCTCATCAACGCTTTGAAAAAGGGCGACTTGGCTGCGGCGGAACATCTGATGGACGAACACCTATCATCAGTTGAAAGCCGCGCCCTGATCGAAGACGATCTTGCAGCAGAACCCGATATCGGGTCGATCCTGTCGCGATTTTCCACTCGCGCAGCCGGGTGAACTGCCGGTTTTTCAATCACGTATACAAGATTCTGACTATTATGTAGACGTGATCTGCTTTCTACGCATTCTAGATTTATAGTCGCGCTTCCCGACAAGGCGGCCTATCGCTATTTTTCTCTAAACGAATTCGCGTGCTTAGCCTCTCACAGGCTTTAGGCTGCGATTTGCGATACATTCTGGCATCTATATTGCATACGTGATTTTCAGTATCATGTAGCCTGGATTTCGCTCATGTCGCATACCGTGTCATCATCGCCGGAATATCGTCTGGAGTTGCGAGGCATCCGGAAAGCCTATCCGGGCGTCATCGCTAATGATGGGATCGACCTCAGCGTCAACCCCGGTGAAATCCATGCGATCGTCGGCGAGAATGGTGCCGGCAAGTCGACGCTGATGAAAATCATCTACGGCATGGTCCGCCCTGATACCGGCGACATGCTGTGGGATGGCAGGGAGGTGAGCGTCGCCTCGCCCGCCGATGCGCAGAAACTCGGCATCGGCATGGTGTTTCAGCACTTTGCGCTCTTCGATACGTTGACCGTCGCCGAGAACATCGCCCTTGCCCTGCCGGGCAAGCAGAAGATCGAGACATTGTCCGCGAAAATTGCAGATGTCGCGACCCGCTACGGTTTGCCGGTCGAGCCGGACAGACATATTTACACGATGTCCGTCGGAGAGCGGCAGCGTGTCGAGATAATCCGCGCGCTCCTGCAGGATCCGCGCCTGCTGATCCTCGACGAACCAACCTCCGTCTTGACGCCGCAGGCGGTCGAAAAGCTGTTCGTGACGCTCCGGCAGATCGCTGCCGAAGGCTGCAGCATTCTCTATATCAGCCACAAGCTCAATGAGATCAGGGATCTCTGCCACAAGGCGACAATCCTGCGTGGCGGGCGTGTCACCGGCGTCTGCGATCCTTCACAGGAGAGCCCGGCCTCGATGGCGCGGATGATGATCGGCTCAGACCTTGCAGAGTACCGCCATCGTTCGCATAGCGTCGCCGGTGAAAGCCGGTTCACCGTCAACGGCCTTGATCTGCCGACAGCAGATCCTTTCGGCACCGCGCTGTCCGGCATCAACCTTTCAGTGCGGGGTGGAGAAATCCTCGGCATTGCCGGGGTTTCCGGAAACGGGCAACAGGAACTGCTCGCGGCTTTCTCGGGTGAAACCCGCCTGGCGAGAAACGATGCCATTACCATCGACGGCGCGCCGGCCGGCCATCTCGATCCGGCGGGGAGGCGCAAGCTCGGCCTCTGCTCGGTGCCCGAGGACCGTCTGAGGCAGGGTTCAGTTCCCTCGCTGCCACTATCAGAGAACGTGCTTCTCACCGCCAATAGCGGCGGCGCCGTCAGGGCCGGCCTCATTCATTTCGACCGCGTTCTTGGCTTTGCCGAGCGCTGCATCAAGGCCTTTGACGTTCGCTGCCCGGGACCGACAGCGCCTGCCGGCAGCCTGTCAGGCGGCAACCTGCAGAAATTCATCATCGGTCGCGAAATCCTGCAGGAGCCCGGCGTGCTCATTGTCTCGCAGCCGACCTGGGGCGTCGATGTCGGCGCGGCCCTCGTTATCCGTCAGGCTTTGCTCGACCTGCGCGAGCGCGGTGCCGCCATAGTCGTCATATCGGAAGAACTGGATGAACTGTTCGACATTGCCGACCGCATTGCCGTGATTGCCGGCGGCCGGCTGACCGAAGCACGGCCTCGCGCCGAGACAGATCGCAACGATATCGGCCTCGCCATGTCAGGCAGCAAAATGGAAAGGGAGATGGCCGATGCGCTTTGAACCGCGCCCGAAACCCTCCGCGTTGATGGTGTTCCTGTCGCCGGCGATCTCGCTCGCTCTGACGGCAATCGTCGCGATGATCATTTTCGCCTCCGCTGGCCTGGAACCATCAGGGGCGCTCGTTACCTTTCTCACCGCCCCGCTCGGCGATCTCTATGGTTTCGGCGAACTGTTAATCAAGGCTGCCCCTCTTGTGCTGATCGGCATCGGTCTTGCCATCGGCTTCCGTGCCGGCATCTGGAATGTCGGTGCGGAGGGACAACTGACCGTCGGTGTGATCTTCGGCGGCTATGTCGCCTTACATTTCGGCTCGGATGGTGGCGTCTGGGTGCTGCCGGCCATGGTGATATCAGGTGCCATTGGCGGCATGCTCTGGGCGGCAATCCCTGCCTTCCTGCGTGTCCGCTTCAACGCGTCTGAAATCCTCACAAGCCTGATGCTGAACTATGTCGCCGGCCTTTGGCTCACCTGGCTGATCTTCGGTGCATGGCGCGACCCGGCCGGCTTCAATTTCCCGCAATCCGAGCCACTCGCACCGGCCGCCCTCTTTCCGATCCTCATAGAAGGCACGCGGATGAATGCCAGCATCATCTTCGCTCTAATCGCGGTCGTCCTTGGCTGGATCTTTATGAAACGCAGTTTCATCGGCTTCCAGCTGAAAGTCACCGGCCTGTCAGCGGGAGCCGCGCGCTACGCCGGTTTCAGCGTCACGCGGGCGGTATGGATCGGAATGCTGGTCAGTGGTGCGGTTGCCGGCATCGCCGGTGTCGGCGAGATCGCCGGGCCGTTGGCGCAGATCTTTCCCAATGCCTCGCCCGGCTATGGGTATACGGCGATCATCGTCGCCTATCTCGGCCGGCTGAACCCGCTCGGCATCCTGTTGTCGGGGCTCTTGATGGCGCTGCTCTATCTCGGTGGCGATCTCGCACAGATGTCGCTCGGCATGCCCTCCTCGATCACCGGTCTGCTGCAGAGCACGCTGCTCTTCTTCCTGCTGACGGCAGATGTCCTCGTCCACCACCGCATCCGTTTCAGGACCTCCGGCAGAAAGGGCGTCACGGCATGATGAGCCAGCTTCTTCCCATTTTCATTGCCACGCTGATTGCCGGTACGCCGCTCGTCTATGCAGCCCTTGGCGAACTGGTCACTGAGCGCTCCGGTGTGCTCAATATGGGTGTCGAAGGTATGATGGTGGTCGGTGCGGTCATCGCTTTCATCACCATGCAGGCGACAGGCGAACTCTGGCTCGCCGTTCTCGCCGCCATGCTGGCGTCCATGCTTTTGGCGCTGATGTTCTCGGTGCTGGTCGTCAGCTTCCGCGCGCATCAGGTGGCCGTCGGATTGGCGATGACCATTTTCGGCACCAGCTTCGGTTCCTTCATCGGCAAGAGCTATGTCGGCATGGCGATCGTCATGGAGCCATCGAGGCTCTCGGCTTTCGCAGGCAGAATTCCGCTGCTCGGCGCCGTGCTCGGCCAGTTGCACCCGCTGGTCTGGCTTTCATGGGCGCTGTTTGCCGGCGTTTGGTTCTTCCTCTATCGCACCCGCTTCGGCCTCATCGTTCGCGCCGTCGGAGAATCGCCCTCCTCGGCCCATGCCATCGGCTACCCTGTCGTACCGATCCGCTATCTCTGCACGCTCTTCGGCGGTGCGATGGCAGGAGTCGCGGGCGCCTATATCTCAATCGTCTATACCTCGCTCTGGACCGAGGGGCTGATCGCCGGGCGCGGCTGGATCGCTGTGGCATTGGTGGTCTTTGCCACATGGCGGCCGGGCCGCTGCTTTCTCGGCGCCTATCTCTTCGGCGGCGCGACCATTGCGCAGCTCTTTGCCCAGAGCGCCGGGATCGGGCTGCCATCGGAGCTGATGTCCGCCCTCCCCTATCTCGTGACCATCGCGGTGCTGGTGCTGATCTCGCGCAACGCGACGCTGATGCGCCTCAACGTCCCCGCTTCCCTTGGACAGCCCTTCGTCGCCGGAGGCTGAACCTCACGCCACATGCCAACAAAAACAGAGAGGAACTGAAGATGAAATTCCAATCCAGACGTGATTTCCTGAAGACGGCCGCCGCCGGCTCGCTGCTCGCCGCAACCGGTGTCCGGCCGCTTCTTGCCGCCGATGAAGTGCTGAAGGTCGGCGTCATCCATATGGGGCCGATCTCCGATAGCGGCTGGGAATATTTCCAGGCCAATGCATGGCATGCCCTGGAGAATGCCTTTCCGGGCAAGGTGAAAGTGACCGCGCTTGAAAACATCGCCCAGATCCAGGATTGCGAGCGGCTCTTCCGGCAGCTTTCGTCCCAGGGCCACAAGCTGATCTTCGGCACCACGTTCTCGCAATATGCTTCGCTGAAGAAGCTCGCACCGACCCTGCCAAACTCGCATTTCGAATGCTGCGCCGGCATTGCCGCAGGTACCAATCTCGGCGTCTTCGAAGCGCGCGAATATGAAGGCGCCTATGTCACCGGCATTGCCGCAGGCCGCATGACGAAGTCCAACATTCTCGGCTGGGTCGGCGCCTTCCCCGTGCCGCAGGTCATCTACAGCATCAATGCCTTCCTGCTTGGTGCGCGCAGCGTCAACCCTGACGTTGTGGTCAAAGTCGTGTGGGCCAATGCATGGGTCGATCCGGCCAAGGAAAAGGATGCCGTCGCAGCGCTCGTTGCCCAAGGGGCTGACGTTCTCTCGGGCAGCCCCAACACGCCCGTTCAGGGCCTTGCCGCGGAGGAGAAAGGCGTCTGGTCGATCGGCAATACCGGTGACTTCTCGCGCTATGTGAAGAAGAAGCAGCTCGTCTCCTACGAACTCGACTGGAGCTCGGCCCATATCAACGCCGCCAAGGCGGTGATGGAGGGCAACTGGAAGCCGGAAAGCACCTGGCTCGGCCTTGGCGAAGGCGGCTATGTCAAGATGACGACGAGCAGCCCGGACCTGCCGGAATCCGTCGCCAAGGAAATGAAAGCGGCCGAGGACGCCATCGTCGCCGGCAAGCTGAAAGTCTTTGCAGGCGAGATCAAGGACCAGAACGGCAAGGCAAAAGTCGCCGCCGGCCAGGAACTGGCCGAGAATGACATCAAGGGCATGACATGGCTCATTGAAGGCGTACAAGGTACGCTGCCGCAGAACTGATCCTCCATCGCTGGAGAATAGCCGGACCCTGCATCGGGCGGGGTCTGGCCGATAATGGAAGGGAAAGGAACCATCAGTGAGTGCAGTGGAAACAGTCTTCACCAACGCAAAGCTTGCCGACGGTACGCTGAAAAACATCATGGTGCGGGACGGCCGGATCGCGGCGATAGAGCCGGCAAGCTCCAGCGAAGGCGCGAAAGATGTCGTCGATATTGGCGGAGCGCTCCTCGTGCCGAGCTTCGTCGAGGGTCATATCCACCTCGACACGAGCTTCTACGGAGACAAATGGATCCCGCACAAACCGTGCACCAATGGTTTCGACGTGCATGAGCGCGTCGCCTTTCAGGCTGAGAATATGGCTGCCGCAGCGCCCATGGACGAGCGTGCCCGCAACCAGCTCGATCTCTGCATTTCGAACGGCGCCTTGCAGATGCGCAGCCACGTGATGGTCGATGGGTCGGTCGGGCTCAAGTCGCTCGAAACCATCCTGAAAGTACGCGAGGAATACGCTGACATCATCGACATTCAGCTCGTCGCCTTCCCGCAAAGCGGTATCCTGAAGAGCCCGGGTACGCCGGAATTGATGGATGAGGCGATCGCAATGGGTGCCGATCTCGTCGGCGGGCTCGATCCGCTCTCCTTCGACCGCGACATCAAGGGTCATCTCGACGTGGTCTTCGGCATTGCCGAAAAGCGCGGCGTCGATGTCGACATCCATCTTCACGACGCAAGCACGCTTGGCGCGATGACGATCGAGGAGATCTGTGCTCGCACAACCGCCCTTGGTATGCAGGGGCATGTCGCCGTCAGCCATGCCTACGGTCTTGGCGATCTCGCGCCCGACGCCGCCAAGAAGATCGCTACCCTGATCGCCAAGAGCGGCGTCTCGATCATGACCAATGCGCCCGGCAACCACAATTTCCCTCCTGTCGCACTGCTGCGCGCTGCCGGCGTCACCGTCTTCAGCGGCAGCGATAATATCCGCGATTCCTGGTGGCCCTTCGGGGATGGCGACATGCTGCGCCGCGCAGAGATTATCGCCTACCGCTCCGGCTTCTACACCGATGCGGAACTCAGCGCCGCCTTCGACGTGGTGACATCAGGCGGCGCCAAGGCGCTGCGGCTGGAGGGCTACGGCATTGGTATCGGCGCAAAGGCCGATTTCGTCACCCTTGCAGCCGAGCATGTGCCGGAGGCCGTCGTCGCCATTCCAAAGCCACGCCGGGTCTTCAAGGAAGGCCGCCTCGTCGCCGAGAACGGCTCCGTGATACGCTGATGTCCAATCCAGTCACTCAGAATAGTCGAGCTGACACGTCGTCCCGCGGCGCCATGATTGTGACGCCGCATTGGCTTGCCAGCGAGGCAGGCGCGAAGGTGCTGCGGCGCGGAGGAAATGCCATTGAAGCGCTGGTTGCCGCCGGCGCAGCTCTTTCGGTCACCTACCCGCATTTCTGCGGGCTCGGCGGCGATGGCGTCTGGCTGATTGCGGATGAGACGGGCAAGGCACAAACCTTCCTAGGTATTGGTCAGGCGGCGGGCGTCATTCCGGATGGAGACATCCCACTTCGCGGTGCCCGCTCCACACTGACGAGCGCCTGCCTCGTCGATAGCTGGGAGAAAGTGCTTGCCCATTCCGTAGCCGAATGGGCAGGGTCGGAGAGCTTACCAGGCCTGCTTGATGACGCGATCGCCCTGGCGGACGACGGCTTCGAGGTCAGCCGCTCGCATGCCTTCTGGTACGAATTCCGCCGCAGTGAACTCGGTAGCTGGCCGGGCTTCACGAAGCTGTTCCGATCAACAGGCATTCAGCGGCAGCCGGAACTTGGCAAGACACTTGCCGCCATTGCCCGCCATGGCACCCGTGAATTCTATGAGGGCGCGCTTGCCCGACGGATCGCCACCGGGCTTGCAGAAGCCGGCTCGCCGCTTTCGGCCGCCGATCTCGCTGCAACGCGAACCGATCTCGCGCCTCCGCTCCGGCAGACTTATCGCGACACAACCCTGCTCGCACCGCCTCCCCCAACCCAGGGAATAACGACGCTCGGTATCATGGGCGTGCTCAATCATCTGGCCATGGCAAACTTTTCTCCCGACAGCGCGGCGTTCTACCACAGGCTTGTCGAAGCGGTGAAACAAGCCTTCCTCGACCGGCATGCGATCGCCGATCCCCGCTATTCGGCCGATGTTTCCTCGGCGCTGCTCGATCCGGTGCGGCTCGCAGCAAAGGCGGCGGCAATCGATCCCAGCCGCGCATTAGCATGGCCGCAGCCCTATCGGCATGGTGACACGGCCCTGCTTGCCGCTGTCGATAGCAAGGGGCGCTGCGCATCGCTGCTGCAAAGCCTCTACTTCGACTGGGGCAGTGGCGTCGTGGTCAGCGATACCGGTATCCTCTGGCAGAACAGGGGGACGGCCTTCAGCACCGACCCCGCCAGCCCCAATGTCGCCAGTCCCGGCAAGCGACCGTTCTACACGCTCAATCCCGGGCTCGCTCTCAAGAACGGTCGCCCGCATCTCGTCTACGGTACCCAAGGAGCCGATGGACAGCCACAGACTCTGTCGCTGCTCCTCAGCCTGCTGATCGACCATGGGCTCGATCCAGCCGCCGCGCTATCCCGCCCGCGCTTTCTGCTCGGTCGCACCTTCTCCGATAGCCGGGATAGCCTGAAGATCGAGGAGAATGCTGGCACGGAAATTGTCGCCGCGCTCGCCGCCATGGGCCATGAGATATCGACGATCGACAGCTTCAGCCCGCTCGGCGGCCAGGCCGGCGTGATCCGCATCGGGCAAGATGGGATGATTGACGGCGCCCACGATCCGCGCAGCGACGGAGGCGCGATCTCGCTGTGACGATCACCAACCAATTGTTCGATCTCGTTATCCGCAACATCCGCATTGAAGAAAATGACGCTCTCGTCGACATAGCCGTGCGAAAGGGTCTGATCGCTGACATCGGATCCGATATACGGTGCGAGGCCATAGAAAGCGTCGATGGCGAGGGCGCTTTCGCCTTCGGTGGATTTGTGGACACGCACATCCACCTGGACAAGGCCTGCATTCTTGACCGCTGCACGATTTGCGAAGGCACGCTTGCCGAGGCGGTGCGGGAAACGGCCAGGGCCAAGGCGGGCTTTGAGGGAGAGGATGTCTATGCCCGGGCCGCACGCGTCGTCGAGAAGGCGATTTCGCACGGTACCACGCGGATGCGGACCTTTGTCGAGATCGATCCCCGCGCTGGCTTCCGCTCGTTCGAGGCAATCAAGCGCATTCGCGCGGATTATGCCTTCGCAGTTGATATCGAGATCTGCGCCTTCGCCCAGGACGGGCTGACGAACGAGCCCGAGACATCAGGCATGCTCGATGACGCCCTTTCCAATGGTGCGGATCTGGTCGGCGGCTGTCCCTATACGGACCCCGATCCCAACAGGCATATCGAAATGATCTTCGCGCTGGCACAAAAACATGACTTGCCGGTCGATTTCCATCTCGATTTCAGCCTCGATCCTCACCGAACCGATCTGCCGGCAGTGATCGAGGCCACGCTTCGTCACGGTTGGCAGGGTCGCGTGGCGATCGGCCACGTCACCAATCTCTCTGCCATGTCACAAGCAGAGGTCGTCGCCATCGCCGACAGGCTGGCTGAAGCCGGCATTGCACTTTCCGTTCTGCCGTCCACCGATCTGTTCCTGAACGGGCGCAGCCATGACCGGCTGGTGCCCCGCGGCGTTGCGCCCGCCCATCTGCTGGCAGGCCGTGGTGTCACCACCTCCATTGCAACGAACAACGTGCTCAATCTCTTCACCCCCTATGGCGATGCCTCGCTGATCCGAATGGCCAATCTTTTTGCCAATGTCGCCCAGCTCTCGCGGGATGAGGACATGGCGCTGGTTTTCGACATGGTGACAGAAGTGGCGGCACGCCAGCTCGGCGGCATGAGACGGTTGCAAGTGGGCGCCGAGGCGACGATCGTGCTGCTCGATACTCCTGGCCCGCGTGCGGCGGTACGCGAGATCGCCCGCGTCATTGCCGGCTGGAAGGGCGGACGCAGGAGTTTCGATAATGGCAGACCGCGCCTCTATCGGCCGGGCTGACGACGCTCGATTTACGCAGGCTGCCCTCTAGCTCAACGCGTCAGAGCAAGCCTCAATCGCACAGCCGCTGCCTGAGGTTGGTGATTTCCGCTTCGCCCAAGCCTATCTGCGCGAGATAGGAACCAACGCGGCCATAATGCCCGGCAAGGTACCCGAGTGCCCGGGCCATGCTCTGCGGTGCCGAGGCGAGTATCAGGTCTGCAAGATCAGAAGGTACGCCGCGTGCGATTGCCCGTGCCCGGAAGTCGGTAAGCAAGGGCGCGAATATCGAGCCGGTCAGCGCATAGTCCTCGATAATCGTTGCTTCATCGACGCCGGCGTGCGCCAGCATCAAAGCGGCGATGATGCCGGTGCGATCCTTGCCGGCCGTGCAATGGAAGAGAACGATCCCATCGGGTGCGTGTGCGATCGCCGTCAGCACCCTGGCGATCGCCGGCTGGCAATTGTCGAGGGCGTGACAGTAACGGTCGCCCATGTCGAAATCGGTCGCTTCCGCTGCCATCAATTCGACCGGCGCTAGGGCCGAAAACAACGAGACGTTTTCGTAGTAAACGCGCGGATCATTCAAGAACGGATTGGCTTCACGTGCGAGTTCCTGAGAATTGCGCAGGTCGATCACCGTCGTGACCCCATGGGCGATCAGCGCCTCGATGTCGGCTTCGCTCAGCGCATGCAGGGCGTCGCCGCGCAGGACCGAGCGCCAGCGCGTCTGCCTGTCATTGCCAGCCGGATAGCCGCCAAGGTCGCGCACGTTATGGGCGCCTTCCAGCGCGATAAGTCTCTCATAATTTTGCATGATCAGCGGATTCCGGATTTCATGAAGGATTCGATGACGTGGCGCTGGAGCACGAGATAGATCAGCAGGATCGGCAGACTGGCGAGTGCCGCCGCCGCCATCAGCGGCCCCCAGAGGTTGCCCTCCTGGGTCATGAACATCTGCAGGCCTATCTGCACGACCGAATTCTCGGGCTTTCGCGACAGGAGCAGCGGCCAAAAATATTCGTTCCAGGCGGAAATGAAGGCGATGATCGACAAGGAGGCAATGGGCGCGCCCATGTTGGGCGTGACGATCTGCCAGAGGATGCGCAGGCTTCGTGCCCCATCCATGCGGGCAGCCTCCAGCACTTCGGTCGGGAAGGCCCGCATGGCATGATAGAGAAGCAGGATCGCAAAAGCGTGGGCGGCATTCGGCACGACGAGGCCCGTCAATGTGTCGAGCAGCCCTAGCCTGGAGGCGAGCACATAATTCGGGATCATCGTGACCTGGAAAGGCACGAGCCAGGAGAGCGCAATCAGACCATGGACGACAGACGATAGCCGCATTCGCCAGCGCACCAGCGCGTAGGCGGCAAACATGCCGGTCACGACCTGCAGCAAGGCAGTCGCGGCTGCTACGATCGCCGTGTTGAAGAGCATCTGCAGCATCGGCACGCGCGTTAACACGAAGAGGTAATTGTCGAAGGTCGGACGGGACGGCCAGAGTGCAGTGGAGAAGATCTCGTTCTCCGGTCGCAACGATGTGACGATCATCCAGTAGATCGGAAAGATCGAAACGAAGGAAAGGAGCACCATGATGGCGTGCACGCCGAGTTTGCGCACCAATCCGCGGGACGGAGCCGATCGGCTCGGCCTATGATCGTCGAGTCTGTCAGTTGTCATAGAAGGCAAACCTCTTCGTCAACCACATGCACAGCGCAGCAAGCACCGCGAAGCCGGCAAAAGCGATCATACCGGCGGCCGAGCTCCAGCCAGCTGAAAGCGTCTGGAAGCCGTATTCCCAGAGCAGGTAGAAGATGTTGGTCGTGGACTTCAGCGGGCCGCCATTGGTCAGCACATTGATATAGGCAAAGCTCCACTGCGCGCCGAAAAGCACCGTCATCATCGACAGAAGCAGGATCGTCGGCGAGAGCAGCGGCAGCCTGATATCGCGGATGATGCGCCAACGGCTGGCACCGTCGATGCGCGCCGCCTCGATATAGGACGGGTTGATACCCGCATTGGCGGCGGAAAAGAGCAGCGTCGAAAAGCCGATCAACTTCCAACCGGTGATCCAGGTCAACGTCGGCAGGGCATAGGCGGGATCGGTCAGGAAGCCGATGCGGCCGAGGCCAAGACCCTCGAGAGCGAGCGTTATAAGCCCCTGGTCTTCGTTCAGCAGCCAGCGCCACAGGATGGCGGCTACGACTGGAGCAATGATCATCGGCACGAAGATCAGCGACCTGTAGATCGTCCGGGCGCGGCCGCCGAGATCCTGCGTCCAGATCGCCACGAAAAGCGGAATGATTACCGACATCGGAAACAAGCCGATCGTGTAATAGAGCGTGTTCCAGAGAGCGTTGCGCATTTCCGGCAGCGCCAGCAACCGCTGGTAATTGGTCAGTCCGACAAAGCGTTGCGGCGACGTCGGCAGCATGTTCCACTGATAGAAAGACAGGCGGAATGTCTCGGCAAGCGGGATGTAGGTCCAGACCATCAGCAGGATGAGCGCAGGCGCCAGATAGAGCCAAGGCGCAATGGTAAACCGTTCGCGGGTCATTTCCGACCGCACCGAAGCCATTTTCGCTGTGGCGGGGCCGGCCACTTCTGCCTGGATATCTGTCATTGGCGAAAGCTCCGATCGACTGTCGGCAAAGGGCGGCCCTCGTCGCCGCCCCTCACCTTCCTCGTGAAGATCAAGATGGGCTTATGGCATCAGGTCCTGACCCTGCTCCTGCGCACTCTTCAGCACTTCGACCGGGTCGCCGCTTCCGAAGACAGCTTCGCGAACACCGTCCATCATCATCTTTTCGACCTGGCGATAATTCGGTCCGGGAAAGGCGATATTGGCGGTCAGACGGTCGAGCTGTTTGATGTTGGCCCGAAACATCGGATTTTCCTTGAGCCAAGGGCCGAGATAGTTCGGGTCGTTGACGATATCGAGGCGCAGCGGCAGGTAGCCGATCTTGCTGGTGATGATCGTGTAGGCTTCCTTGCTCGTCAGATATTTGAGGAGCTCATAGGAGGCGCGCTGCTTGTCGGGGTCCTTGCTGAAGACGAAGAGTGCACTGCCGGAATTGGTCGGCGCCGTCGGCTTGTCGCCAAAGGAGGGCATCGGTGCGAGCCGCAGCTCGAACTTGCCCTGGGCCGACTTCTTGACGCTGGACAGTAGTGCGCTCGTATAGAGGAACATGCCCATGTTGCCGGCGGCAAACGTATCGGATGCGCTCGCCGGATCGATCTTGGCATGCGCGCCGCTGTCGACCATGTTGCGCAGCATCTTCACGGCGTCCGCCGCGTCCTTGTCGGCAAAGGTCAGCTTGTCGCCGTCGCGCACCTTGCCGCCATTCGACATGACGATCGACTGATAGACGAAGGTGCCGTCGGTCGGGCCGTAAGCGCCGGGGAAGAAGCCGCTCTTGCCGGTCTTCTCCTTGATGGCCTTGCCGGCAACGTTGATATCGTCCCAGGTCCTCGGGGGCTTGTCCGGATCGAGGCCCGCCTGCTTGAAGAGGTCGGCATTGTAAAACAGGATCGGCGTCGAGAACGTATAGGCAAGGCCATAGGTCTTGCCATCGACCTTGCCGAGTTCGAGGCCCTGCGGGATCATGCCGGCGAACTGATCCTTTAGTTCGTTTGCATCGACCATGTCTTCCAGCGCGTTGGCGCCGAGGTCGCTGGCGATGTAGATCAAATCGCGGAACACCAATTGCGCCACGTCCGGCTGCTTGCCGGCGACGATATCGGCCTGCACGCGCGACATGATCTCATTGGACGGGACGGCGACGGTCTCGACCTTGATGTTGGGGAATTTCTTTTCGAAACCGGCAATCAGTTCCTTGGTGGCATCGGCCCCGGCGCTCGCCGAGGCGAGATTGTAGTTGTAGAAGCTGATCGTCACCCGCTTGTCGACGGATGCAGGCATTTCGGCGAATGCGCCCAATGGTAAGAGCGAAACGGCGGCGAGTGCTGCCGTGAACTGCGACATGGTTCTGCGCAACATGGACATCTCCTGGAATTTATTCGGCCGCGACGGGCACAGCCCGCGCCAACAGCATTTCGAGTGGATAGGTGTTGAGTTCGGCGCGGTCGGATGGCAGCGGCACGAAGGCCATGGTCAGGCCGGACGGACGGATGGTGCCGATGCCGAAGGAGGCGCCGCGCACCATGCGCAAAATGTCGGTTCGCAGAATGTCGGTCGCTGCATGCTGGCCGGTGCCGACAATGACAGGGATGCCGTGCCAGACGGACACGCGGTCATGATGGATGTGGCCGCTGAGGATGCCGATGATATTGCGACCCTTGAGCAGCGATCTGAAGCGTTCCGACTGCGGAAAATGAATGGTCCGCCAGTGGGTTGTATCGGGTTCTTCACCTAGAGCCGGCGGATGATGGACGACGATCAGCTTCGGCAGATCGGGATGCGTATCCAGTGTCGAGGCCAACCAGTCGAACTGTTCCGGATCGATCGTGCCGCCGATCAGTCCCGGCGTCGAGGAGTCGATCGTGACGATGTGGATGCCATCGACGACGACATCGTGATCGTAGGGGGCATCCGGATCTTCGGTCGCAACGCCCATACCCTCGTAAAAACCGGGACGGGTGTCGTGATTGCCGAGCGCATAGATCACCGGCACGTCGATGCGTGCATCCATGATCTCCTTCAGTCGGCGGAAGCTCTCCGCATCACCGCGGTTGGTGAGGTCGCCACTGGCGATCACGAATTGCGGCTTAGGCGTGACTGTGGCGACCAGATCGAGCACTTGGTTGAGCGTCTCGGTCGTATCGCTGTAAAGATGATCGTCATCGGCGGTGCCGATGTGCAGGTCAGTCAGATGAATGAAAGTGGTCTCGCGGCGCATCGGAAGGCTCCCTAACGGTTCTCTGATGAAAACCGATAGAGGGGGCGTGTTTCGCAGGCGTGACGGATTTCGAATGCTGTTMGAAAGACGTTTGGACTTCATCCGCGAAGATCAGGAAGCCCGACGGAACATCGGCGCAATCACCTCAACCATGCGCGCGATGACGAGATCCGGATTGTCGAGATCCATCTGACGATTGGTGAGAAGTTCCGTGCGCTGCCTGCTGCGGGTGACCTGCGACCGGATGCCGAGCGCACAGTTCAGCCGCCAGCCGATATCGACGTCATCGAGCCAGGCGCGATCCGCTTCAATTGCGGAATGAAGGCCCTGTGATGCGCGACGTCGTCGATGATGCGACGGTAATGCGGCGCGCCGTCACGGTGACTGTGTGCCATCGAGGTGAAGTGCGACAGCACTGGATAGCTCGATGTGGGATCGGTCGCCCAGTGGATCGACGGACCGACAAGAGCTGCGATCACCTCCTCGATATCGGGGGGATTGGGCGCCCGCCGATCGACGGCTTTCTGCAGCAGGCCCAGGCGCTCGGCGTTCAGACGGCGATAGACGCGCTCTGCAACGGCGGTGATCAGTTCTTCCTGGGATCCGAAATGATAGACGATCGCCGAAGGCGTCGCCTGCGCCTGGATCGCGATCCGGCGCGCCGTCAGTTCTTCGAGGGCATGCGCCTCGCAAAGCAGCAGCTCGCAGGCATCCATGAGGCGTTTTGCAGTGACGTTCGTTCGACTGGACATGAGGCGCGCACCTTCGCCCAATGACCTAGGCCGCAAGTATGTAGCCTGGATGACGCAACGCAATGAAAGTTCGATGAACTTCATTGCCGGCAACTATTCGGTCAATAATTGCACTGCTCAGCAGAAAAAACCGTCACAGAAGATTTCAAACCGCGCCCGCCAGCCCTCAATATGAGGCCAGCAGGTTCTGCCCGAAATCCGGTTCGACGCCCAGAATGGGCGCGGCGCGGCTAATGATGTCATGCACCATGGGTGCTGCCGTATTCGTCGCGAAGGTGAGCCCGTGCTGGCCGGTCAGCGGTTCGTCGATGAAGGACAGCACGACATATTTCGGTGCATCGATCGGGAAGGCCGCGAGATAGGCGTTGAAGCTCAGCGTGTGCGAATAATGGCCGTTCACGACCTTGTTCGCCGTGCCCGTCTTGCCGCCGACATGGAAACCAGGCACGTCGGCCGTGCGTCCGGAGCCTTGTTCGCCATTGAGCTTGAAGAGTGCGCGGATCGTGTCGCTTGTGCTTTTCTTGACGATCTGCTGCTCGGTTTTCGCTGCCTCCTCGGCCGAGCGCGGCAGGAAAGTCGGCTCTATGAGCTCACCGCCATCGACGAGAGCGGCACCGGCAACCGCTGTCTGCAATGGCGTGGTCGCGACACCATGGCCGAAGGAGATCGTGATCGAGTTGATCTTCTTCCATACTTTCGGCTGCGTCGGCGTTTTCACCTCCGGCAGTTCGGTCTGCATCTTCGTCAAGAGGCCAAAGCGGGTCAGATAATCCTTCTGGCGATCCATGCCGACCAGATCCATCATCCTCGCCGTACCGATATTGGAGGAATAGCGGAAGATTTCCGGAATCGTCAGCCAGCGGCGCGGCACGTCATGGTCGTCATGGATGATGAAGCCGCCGTAGTGCAGCGGGCCGGTGGCATCGAAACTGTCTGAGAGTTTGACCGTGCCGCTGTCGAGCGCCAATGCCATCGAGAAGGTCTTGAAGGTCGAGCCCATTTCGAAAGTGCCGTTCGACATGCGGTTCAGCCAGCCTTCGCTGCCGGTCGCCTGCGGGTCGTTCGGGTCGAAATCGGGGGCGGAAGCCATGGCCAGAACCTCGCCCGTATGGATATCGAGGATGACGGCACCGGCGGCCTTGCCCTTGTAGGTGGTGATAGCGTCGGTGACCACGTCATGAACGACATTCTGCGCCCGGATGTCGATCGACAGCTTCACCGGCTCCAGATTTTCGCGCACCGCAAGCCCGGTGGATTCCAGATCAGAGAGCCCCTGCATGTCGAGATATTTTTCCATGCCGGCCATGCCCTTGTTGTCGATATCGACATAGCCGAGAATGTGGGCCGCCGTGCGCCCTCCAGGATAGAAGCGCTTCACTTCGGGGCGGAAGCCGATGGCGGGGAGGCCGAGAGCCAGAACCTCGCTTTGCTGCTTCGGCGTCAGCTGGCGACGCAGCCATGTGAACTGCGAACGCTTGTCCGACAGTTTCTGATAGAGCGTTTTCCGGTCGAGTTCCGGGAAAAGCTGTGTGAGCTTCTCGACCGCTTCATCGACATCGACCATATGGCTCGGCTCGGCAAACATCGAAACCGTGCGGATATCGGTCGCCAGGAGTTCGCCGTTGCGGTCGAGGATATCCGGCCGTGAGGCCATGATCGGATTTGGCGGAATGCTTGATGTCGTCGTGTCGACGGCAAGGCCATAATAGATCAGCTTGCCGAACATTCCGACGTAGACGATGCCGAGGACGCCTGCGAGGGTGACAATACGGCTTCTGGCTTGCCGGGCCGTTCCGGCGGTCTTGCGAGCGGCTCGCGTGAAGGGGGCAGATTCGAAGGTGAGCTTTACCAGCCGACCGCTTCTTACGCTGATACTATGAATGATCGACATTGCCACACACCGAGAACAGAACGCACTTGCGCATAACCCACCCGTCGGCATCGACTCTCGAGGGGAGGCATGTGCGGATTTAAAGCCCTACGCGGCGGAACACATTCCCACGGCTCTGGTAGAACGTTTAAACTTCTGCCCATCTGAGACCTGGATGGTTAACAAGGTCTTATCCGGCTGCGTGCATTTTGTCGCAGCCGCTCTGTACGCCCGCGCCAAAAATCACTGGAGGATTTAAAACGATTTTAAAATAACCACCCAGAAAGCTAATCGATTTTAATTTTACGGTTAAAATTTTCTTGTTGCAGCGCAAAAAGAATTCGGGCCTAAATCCCTCCGAAGGGTCAATTTGCTCCTCGGAGGAACGCATATGACTGTGACATTTCCGCTAACTGAAAAGCGCAACGCCGATGAGTTGCTTAAACATCTGATCCAGCACAACCTCTCCTATCCCGGAAACTGTGCCGTTTCGCTCAAGGCTCACGTGGCCCTTGTCACTTCTTCCCATACGTTCGCGCTCAGCACCGCACGGACAGCTTGGTAGCGATCGACAGCCTCAGTCCTCCCGAAACGCGGAGATGAACAACCGGCAGGCCAGCCAAATACCGTCTGATCAGCGGCTCCCCGCACGGAACCGCGATCCAACTTCGCAAGGCCGCACAGTTCGTGGCCGCCTCCTGGCGATGTTATGCAGGTGGGTATAGCGCCGATCTCGCCGAGTAACGATCAGAGCAACGCAGACCCCGGACATTAGCAACTCGACCTCAGTCTTTAGGGGATGAGAAGAGTTTTGTGTTGTGACAAATGAAAAATCTGATTTACTGGCACCGCGCAGCTTGGCTTTGAGGGGGATACGGCCGATGGTGTGGACTCGCAGGGATATTCTGCTTGGTGGATTGGCGTTACTTGGCACCGGCGCGGTAGGGAAACCGGCCTTTGCCCAGGCAGCTTCCTATTTTGCCGGCACCGCAGTCGACAATGGCGTCACGTTCCGAGCGACCAACTTCGCCAAGATCGACAAGCAATGGCACCGCCAGGTTGTCAAATATTTCAGCAGCGAGCCGATCGGCACCGTTGTTGTCGATACGCGGCATCATTTTCTCTATTTGATCATGGAGAACAAGACAGCCATTCGCTACGGCGTCGGCGTCGGCCGCGAGGGCTTCAAATGGTTTGGCCGCGCCACGATCGACAACAAATCGCTTTGGCCGCGCTGGACACCGCCTCTGGAGATGCGCAAGCGTCATCCCGAACTGCCCGAATTCGTGGCGGGAGGCTCGCCGAAGAATCCACTCGGGCCCCGTGCCATGTACCTGCTGCGTGACGGCGTCGATACCGGCTATCGCTTCCACGGCACGTTGGAACCGTGGAGCATCGGCAAGGATGCCTCCAGTGGCTGCATCCGAATGTTCAACGAAGACGCCATTGATCTTTACCAGCGTTGCCCGATCGGCACCGCGGTGCAGGTTCTGCCGCATATTGCCGACCAGGCGCCCGCCGCCGAGGTCAGCCAGGCCACCCCGGTCGAATGAGGAAATCAGCTTGATGTCTGTTTTGACCGCATATGCGAGGCGCCTTGCCGTCTCGGCCATGCTTCTGGCGCTCACGGCCTGCACCACCACCGATATCGCCTCCGTGGAGGAACCTGCGACAGCACCGATGACCGGCCAGACCAACGATCCCGCACCCGGTTTCGAGAACGTCAAGGCTGGCAGTGAAGAGGATTTCATCCTCAGTGTCGGCCGACGGATCTACTTCACGCAAGATTCCGCCAAACTCGATACCGTCTCCATGACAACGCTGGACAACCAGGCTGCCTGGCTGAACAGGAACCCGGCCTGGCTGATCAAGCTGCAGGGATTTGCCGATGATTCCGGTTCGGAGTCGAAAATGAAGAACCTGTCGCAGCAGCGCGCCGATGCCGTCATGGCCTATCTCGTCTCGAAGGGCGTCGACGCCAACCGCATGTGGGCCAAGGGTTACGGTGCGGATCGGGAAGTTCGCGACTGCACACAGCGTTCGTGCAAGGTGCAGAACAGGCGCGTCGTCGCCAATCTGCGCACGGAGCGGGATGCGATCTGACTGCAATTTCCTTGCTTATGACCTCAATCCGTGGGGGGCGCGCCTGACCTCTCCGCTTCCAACGGCCGTTCGTGAGCCGGAGATATGTGCGCCCGCTCGATTTGGGTTGAAGCACACTACCCCGTCTCATCAAAAGTGATGAAGCCAAGCATCCGGCCTTCATCTTCCTCAAGGCTTCGCCAGGCTGCACACTGATGTTGCGGCCTCGGACCCGGTGTTCGGCGTGCGCGCAGCGTCTAAGGCATTGAACCTGTATCCGATTAGGATGCTTTGCAGGCTGGACATGTAAATGAAGTTTTCGTACCGCGTTCCTCACATGTTCTATCGTGCGACGTTTGCCGTCAGCGCACTCGTCTTTCTCGCCGGCGCTGTGTCGCCAGCTTACGCCGACGACACGCCCTTTGCTCCGCAAACGAAAATCCGTCTGACGGTCGTCCAATGGATGCCGTCCAAGGGTCAGTTCGAGCGATGGGATGCGATCGGCGGCGAATATACGATTTCGAATGAAGGCGCAGTCTCCCTGCCCTTTCTGGGATCGCTGTCCGTTGGAAATCTGGACAATGCCGGCCTAACCAATGAGATTGCCAAGCGCCTGCAGGAAAAGATGGGTTTGGCCCAGACACCTGCGGTCACCATCGACATTCTCGACTATCCGTCCATCTATGTCGTGGGAGACGTAACCACGCCGGGGGAATACAAGTTTCGCTCCGGCCTTAGCGTCCTGCAATCGCTGGCCATGAGCGGCGGCCCACTGCGGCCGGGAGCACGGCAACGATCGCAAACGATCACGCTTGCCGGCGACTTGCGGGAAATCGACCATTCGCTGCTGCGCAGCTCCGCAAAGCTCGCGCGGCTGCAAGCGGAGATGGCCGGAGCAAAGGAGATAAGCTTCGACCAGCCGCCCGCCGTCGACCAGCAATATGCCGCCAGTATCCATGACGAGGAGAGGGTCATATTTCAGGCGCGCGCAAGCGCGCTGGACAGGCAGTCGACGGCGCTTGTCGAATTGCGCAATCTCTTGAAGGCGGAAATCGATACGCTGGAAGAGAAGCTGAAGGGTTCGGATGACAATATCCAGTCGGTCGAGGAGCAGTTGACCAGCGTCAAGACGCTGGTCGAGAAGGGCCTCACGATCACCTCACGCCAGATGGATCTGGAACGGTTGCTCACCACCTATCGCTCCGACCGGCTCGACCTCGTCACGGCTATCATGCGGGGTCGCCAGGCGATCAACGAGACGACACGCAATCTCGAGGGACTTTCCGACACACGCCGGAGCGAAGTCGCTTCCGAGGTGCAGGCGGAAAAGGCCAACCTCGATCAGCTCAGATTGAAGCGCGACACGACACAACAGCTGCTTCTTGAAGAGCTCTCCAACGGCAGCAACGTGAGTGACAGCGGTGAAGAACTTCCGCTGACATTCACCGTGAGCCGGCGGGACAACGGACAAGTCAATCAGTTCCAGGCCTCCGAAACGACGGAACTGGCGCCGGGTGACGTGGTCAAGGTAATACAGCCCCGCATCGCGGATGCGCCGTCCGACGACGCCACTGCGCTGCCTGTTCAGACAGAGGCGCATATCAGTCAGGTGAGCCGGTGAAGCGCGAAAAGCATGTGCCGCAGCCGCGCTTTCGGCGGGCGGTTGAGCGTCATCACGGGATAAACGGCTGGGGCATCTGATGACTTTGCGCATGACCCCACCCAGCAGCCAGACTTACACCCAGATCCTCAAGTCGACGATGTTGATGGGCGGCTCTTCGCTCGTGAACGTCGCACTCAGCATTATCAGAAACAAAGCCATGGCTGTTCTCCTCGGGCCGGAAGGCGTAGGGCTCATGGGCCTTTACGGGTCAATCCTCGATATCGCGCAGGCGATTGCCGGGCTTGGCGTGGGAAGCAGTGGCGTGCGCCAGATTGCCGAGGCTGCGGGCACCGATAACGCAGAAAGGATCGCGCGATCGGCGACAGTGCTCAGACGCATATCGTTGGTGCTCGCATTGCTTGGTGCGCTCCTTCTCGCCGCGCTGGCATTCCCGGTCTCGAATTTCACTTTCGGCGACTACCAGCATGCCGGTGGCATCGCATTGCTGTCGCTGGCAATCTTCTGTCGACTGGTCTCTGCAGGGCAGACTGCATTGATCCAGGGCCTGCGGGGCATTGCAGATCTTGCCCGCATCAACGTGCTTGCCGGGCTTTTCGGCACGGCGGTCAGCATCCCGCTGATCTATTTGTTCGGCATGCAGGCGATCGCACCGTCTCTCGTGGTGATCGCGGCTGCCTCAATCCTTCCGACCTGGTGGTACAGCCGGCGGATCTACCCGCATCCCTCGCCAATGCCCGCGCGCCAGTTCGGCCGGGAAGTGTCGGCGCTGCTCAGGCTCGGCTTCGTCTTCATGGCAAGCGGGCTTCTGACCTTCGGTGCAGCCTATGCCATCCGCCTCATCGTGCTGAAGGAGGGTGGCGTCATGGCGGCGGGATTGTATCAGGCAGCCTGGGGCCTTGGCGGCCTCTACGCCGGCTTCATCCTGCAGGCTATGGGAACGGATTTCTATCCACGGTTGACCGCAGCAGCGGACAACGATGCCGAATGCAATCGGCTGGTCAATGAACAGGCCGAAATCAGCATGTTGCTGGCCGGCCCCGGTCTGCTCGCCACGCTGACCTTGGCGCCGCTCATGATGAGCTTGTTCTATTCTGCGGAGTTTCACGGGGCCGTGGATCTTTTGCGCTGGATTTGCCTTGGAATGATGCTCCGGATCATCTCCTGGCCGATGGGCTTCATTGTCGTGGCGAAGCGTACCCAGGCGATTTTCTTCTGGACGGAGGTGGCGGCCGCAGTCGTTCATGTGGGGCTCGCCTGGTTCTTCGTATCGCTGCTCGGCACGCCAGGAGCCGGCATGGCGTTTTTCGGCCTCTATGTCTGGCATAGCATTCTGATCTACGTGATCGTGCGGAAGGTTACCGGTTTTCGCTGGTCCACCGGCAATCGCAGGCACGCTTTGCTTTTCCTGCCTGTCTCGGGATTGGTCTTCCTGTCGTTCTCGGTCCTGCCGCTATGGCCGGCGACGGCGATTGGCTCCGTCGCTGTGGCTCTCACCGGGCTCTATTCGCTGCGCATGCTGGTTGATCTGCTTCCGCCAGAATCCGTGCCAGCAATCATCCGGGGATGGATTGCGAAGTCTGCATGACGAACAATGCGCGCATCGGGTGATACGCGCATTGTTCGTCATGCAAATATTACGTCACGCAAAAACGCTGTCAGGCGAGAGCGACGTCCAGATCGCGTTGCACACTCGCATGACCGGTCACGGCTTCAGCAAGCGCTCCGCGAACTGCCTCGACAACACGTGCGATGTCGAGCTCCGTCATCTGAGCATAAAGCGGCAGGATAATCGTTTGCTTTTGCGCTGATACGCTTCGCATCAGGCTTGTGGCAACGCGATGCGAGCTCCGGTCGGAATAGGCTCTCTCCAGATGAATGTTCATCACGCCGCGCCGCGTCGAGATCCCCTGATCGAGGAGGGCTTGCATGACCGCCCGTTGATCGACGGTTTCAGGCAATCTCACACAGAAGCTCTGCCAGTTGCTGCGAGCCCAACGTGGCTCCACCGGCGACAACCCTGCTGATATCACGGACAGGTGCTCACGATACTGCTCGGCAAGCAGCCTCCGCTGTGCGATCAGTCCCGGCAGCCGCCGCAACTGCTCGCGTCCGACGGCGGCCTGAAGATCGGTCATACGGTAGTTGTAGCCCAGTTCGTCATAGTCCTCGAAGATCACCTGTTTCGAGCCGTGACGAACAGTATCGGTAACGCTCATGCCATGCTGACGCCATAGCCGGAATTTTCGGTCATATTCGGGATTGGCCGTAGTCAACATGCCGCCGTCACCTGTCGTGACGACCTTCCGGGGATGGAAGGAAAAGCAGGCAATGTCGCCATGCGCTTTGCCGATCTTTTCCCAGCGTCCGTCCCAGAGGATTTCGCTTCCCGTCGCGCAGGCTGCATCCTCGATAACCGGTATCTGAAGGCGCTTGCCGATCTCCACGATCGGTCGGAGATCGCAAGGCATGCCGAGCTGATGCACGCAGAGAATTGCTTTGGTGCGGGGTGTGATCGCCGCTTCAATCAGACTGGCGTCGATATTGTAACCATCCGCCTCGATGTCGACAAAAACAGGCACCCCATCGCAATACCGAATGGCATTCGCGGTTGCGATGAACGAATGGCTGACCGTGATGACTTCATCGCCGGCACTGACACCGACGGCCTTCAGGGCGAGATGCAGCGCAGTCGTGCAGTTGGAAACGGCGCAGGCATGCGCCGCACCGACAAAGGCGGCAAATTCGCTCTCGAAAGCTGCGACTTCCGGCCCCTGCGTCACCCATCCTGACAGAATAACGCGGCGCGCAGCCTCGGCCTCCTCCTCCCCAAGAACGGGCTTGGCAACCGGAATTGTCGATGGTGACGGGCTCATGCAGCTTGACCTCCTGCTGCAGCAGTCTTCAGCTGCCACCAGGCCACAAGGTCGCGAAGCCCTTGTTCCATCGATATTTCCGCTTTGAATCCCAAGAGTTTCTCGGCCTTGCTGATATCGGCAAGACGACGGGTCACGCCATTGACCGCACGAGCTTCTTTGTGCTCCGGTTCGAGTGAGACACCCATGATGCTGCTCAGCATCTGCGCGAGTTCTAGGAGGCTTATTTCCCTGCCGCTCGCGACATTGAACACCTCATCCGTGACATCGCTCTTCGCAGCCAGCAGGTTTGCCCGGGCGATGTCGCGTGCATCGACGAAGTCCATCGTCTGACTACCGTCTCCATGGACAACCGGCGGCATTCCGGCGGCCAGACGCTCCATCCAGCGGATCAGCACTTCGGTATAGGCGCCGTAAACGTCCATTCGCGGCCCGTAGACGTTGAAATAGCGAAGCGCCACATAACGCAGGCCGTACATGTCAGCGAAGCTGCGAAGCAGCCCCTCATTGAATGTCTTGGCCGCGCCGTAGATCGTCCTGTTATTATAGGGATGATGCGCTTCGGTGGTCGGAAAGCTCTCGGCAAGCCCCAGCACAGAGGCAGAAGAAGCAGCAACGACCTTCGAAATACCTGCCTTGACGGCAGCTTCAAGGACATTGAACGTGCCCTCGGCCAACACATCGAAGGCGAGCCGCGGATCTTCCGCGCATTGCGTGATGCGGATGGCCGCCTGATGGAAGACGATGTCAACGCCTTCGAAGGTTTTCGCAAGCAGCGCTCTGTCGCGGATATCTCCCTCGATGATATTAACGGACCCGCCGGCTATTGCCGTGCTGAGATTGTCCCGGCGCCCGCGCACGAAATTGTCGAGGATGATGATCTCGCGCGGTTTTTCCAATGCGACGAGATCGGCAATATGCGACCCGATCAGGCCGGCTCCTCCGGTAATGAGCACCCGTTGATTTCTCACGATCTTCCTCCACGCGATATATCCAGCACAGGATCGGCTTCCGTGCGCCAGCGAATGAACTTCGCCGGCACACCGGCGACAACTGAAAACGGTTCGACATCCGAGACGACAACCGCGCCTGCTCCGACGATTGCCCCCTTCCCGATGCTGACGCCGGGAAGAATTGTGGCATTCGTACCGATATCGGCCCATGCGCCGATGCGGACCGGCTTGATTTCGAGATCCGTGCGGATGATTGGCACATCCACCGGCAGTGCCGTATGGGTCGAACCAAGCACCTTGGCGCCAGGCCCCCAGCCGACACAATCCTCAATCACCAGATCGCGTGCGTCGAAATAGGCCATCGGGCCGATCCAGACATTGTCGCCGATCACGCAAGTGCCGTCGAAGCGCCCCTGGATATAGGCCTGGGCACCGATGAACACGCCATTGCCGATTTCGAAGGTCTCCGGATGTTTGAAACCGGCACCGCCTGCGACCTGCAATCCAGTGCCGCAGCTGCGCGCAATCGCTTGCCAGATGGCTTTCCGCATCAGGGTGTCGACGACACCGTCACCGCTGGCGAAGCGACCGTAGAGCTCGATCAGGCCAGCGCGCCCGTATGATTGCCTGAGTTCTTCGGCTAACCCAGCCTGGTAGGCAGGGTCCGCCGGCCTTTCGTGGCGGCCATGGACCGCCTGCACGACCCTGGTCTCGCCTGCACAACTAGCTGACATAGGCGTACTCCAGCGCAGCGGCCACCTGATCGACGTGCCACGCGGGCATCTCGGGATAGATCGGCAGCGAGAGGACTTCTCGTGCCGCGGCTTCCGAGACCGGGAAATCACCGGCTTGGTAACCAAGGTCGGTATGGGCCTTCTGCAGATGAACGGGGATCGGATAGTGCAGCCCGGACTGAATGCCTTCTGCAGCGAGCACGCGCTGAAGCGCATCGCGATCACGGCTTCTGATGGCATAAACGTGGTAGACGTGGCGCCGCTCCGCGACCTCGACAGGCGTCTTTAAATGCGCCGATCCCGCAAGCAGCGAGGAGTAGCGGCGACCATGCGTTCGACGCGCCTCGGTCCAGGCTTCGAGATGCCGGAGCTTGATACGCAGGATAGCGCCTTGAATGGCATCCATGCGATAATTGAAGCCCTTCAACAGATGGTGATAGCGCTGCTCCTGACCCCAGTCACGCAGCATGCGCATCGTCTTGGCGTGATCGTCGTTGTTCGTTACGACGATACCTCCCTCGCCGCAGGCGCCAAGGTTTTTGCCCGGATAGAAGCTGAAGCAGCCGGATGTGCCGATGCTGCCGGCGCGCGCGCCCTTGTAGCAAGCTCCATGTGCCTGGCAGGCATCCTCGATGACCGGTATCCGGTAATGGTCGGCGATCGCCTTGATCGCGTCCATATCGGCCATCTGGCCGTAGAGGTGGACGGGAATAATGGCTTTGGTCCGGGACGTAATCTTCGTCTCGAGCTGGGCCGCATCCATTGTGAGCGTTACGGGCTCAACATCGACGAAGACAGGTCGTGCACCTGTGTAGCAGATCGCCGACACCGTCGCGACAAAGGTGAATGGCACGGTGATGACTTCATCGCCAGGGCCGACACCCGCCGCAAGAAGGGACAGATGCAAAGCACTCGTCCCGGTATTGACTGCGATCGCATGCTTGACGTTGCAATAATCTGCGAATTCCTGCTCAAGACGGATGACCTCCTCGCCCAGTATGTATTGTCCCGAGGCCAGGACGCCGAGCACGGCGGCGTCGATTTCGCTCTTGATGGATTGATATTGTGCTTTCAGGTCCAGAAAGGGGATCATGCAATGCGCCTCGCCTCTTCGAGCTCGATGATACGGCCGCGCTGAGCGAGCGACCGACTTGCGGCTTCAAGAATGCGAACGACGCGCAGGCCGGCATGGCCGTCCGTGATGGGCCGCGAATTCTGCTCGATGCACTCAACGAACTGATCCAGTTCGCGTTTCAATGCCTCGGTCATGTCGAGCTTGGGCGCCCACATGTCACCACTGCGGTAGCCGACCATCATCTGATGCACCTTCTCGCCATAGGCCTGAGAATTCGGGTTCAGCGTGATGCCCTTGTCGTAGACTTTGATTTTTTCGCTGGGCTCCAGATCGTCGTAGACGACCATCTTGTTGCTGCCGCCGATCAGCGTGCGGCGCACCTTGACGGGTGCCAGCCAATTGACGTGGATGTGAGCGATGAGCTTGCTTTCGAAGAAGAGCGTCAGATAGGCGATGTTCTCCGGCTCGCCGAGTACATGGCTCATGCCTGTCGCTGAAACAGCCACCGGCCTTTCCTGTACGACATGGTCCAGGATGGAGAGATCGTGCACCGCGAGATCCCAGATGACGCTGACATCATGCTGGAAAAGCCCCAGATTGACCCGAACCGAGTCGTAATAATACATGTCGCCCAAGCCGCTCTCGACCAGTTCGCGCATCTTGCGAACGGCACCTGTGTGGACGAAGGTATGATCGACCGCCAGCACGAGGCGTCGGCGTGTGGCCTCTTCGACCATCCGCGAGGCTTCCTCCGTCGTCGAAGCCATCGGCTTTTCGACGAAGACATGCTTTCCGGCCATCATAGCCTGCATTGCGAGCTTGAAATGGGTGAAGACCGGCGTCGCGATAGCGATGGCATCCACTCTCGGATCGCGCAGGACTTCCTCAAAATCATCAGTAATCGTCACTGCGGGGTAGCGGCTTTTGACAGCCGCCAACCGTTCGACATTGAGATCACAGACTGAAATGAGTTGCGCACCGGCCGCTTCCGAGATGTTGCGAACCAGGTTCGGGCCCCAATACCCATATCCAACAACAGCAATACCGATCATCGCATTCCTCCCAACGCTTGCATGTCAGCTGCCCGGTCATGAACGCGACCGGTAATCCTGGCCGGAACACCGGCGACAATGGCGCCCGCAGGCACATCTTTTGTTACAACTGCCCCGGCGCCGACCTGCGCGGCTTCTCCGATGGTTACGCCAGGCAGAATGGTCGCATTGCTGCCGATTGACGCGTGGCGCTTGACCAGCGTGGGGATGACAACCCAGTCTGCTTCGGTCTGCAGACTGCCATCCGCATTGACGGCGCGCGGGTACGTGTCATTGGTGAACATCACCCCGTGGCCGATAAAAACGCCGTCTTCCAGCGTCACGCCTTCGCAGATGAAGGAATGGCTGGAGATTTTGCAGTCTTTTCCGACGAGGACGTTTTTCTGGATTTCGACGAAAGTGCCGACGCGCGTTCCCGCGCCGATCGTGCAGCCATAGAGATTCACAAGATCTCGATGATGGATGACGCAGCTATCATCCAGCTTTACGTTTGATGCAATCATACGCATGCACCCCTTACTCTTCTACAAACCGGATTTCTAAATGAAACCGTCAACCATATGATTGCGCCCAAGGTTTCATTTCGAAAAAATAAATATTTCTTTCCATTCAAAGAGAATTGTTTTCGCCATCGGAGTAAAGAAACAAAACGTCTAAGCTTATTCACCTAAAGACGTATCTACCTATGACGATGTACGCCAAAGTTCATAGCCAACGATCAACATTGGTGATGGAGCAAGCGCGGACCGGCCCGGATCATGCGCCGGGGGTGAGCATTATTTTCATGCGTTTAGCAGTTCGTCCGTAACCGAGGAGCAACGTAATCAACCCCTCCGCGAATGACCTAGTATCGCATGAGTTTATACCAAGAATTACGTCCTCTTTACACCTTACGATGGAACTAATCTGCTCCTTTAGCCTATATTAGCTAGTTTAAGATAAAAGGAACTGTGGTATTTAGTTCCTACTTTAGTGCTGCCAAACCCTCATATCTGAAGGGCTTGAGTGTTCGGTTGTTGTTGAGGCGTAGAGAAACTCGGCTGGGGAGGATGAAGCAGTGAATTCAGCGCTTGTACCAAATTTAGACCTTAGGCAGGAAAATGTAGCTCTTCCACTTAAGGTAGAGAATAGTTCTACTGGTTTGAGCTTACAGTCGAGGCCAAAGCACTCTTTGGTTATCCTCGACAACCGTGAACTTGATCGGCAATGCCTCGCGCAGTGCATGGCCGCCTACAAGACGGATTTACTTATACTGGCATTCGGAAGCGTCGAGGAGTGGAAGCAGAAATGCGACGAATATCCGCCGCTTTCGGCAATCCTCCTGAACATTGGCGGCAAGAAGATCGATGAGCCCTCTGTTTCTGGGCAGATCAGGAGCCTTGCTGCGGAATTCGGGGCGATACCAGTCATCATATTGGCTGACAGCGACGATTTCGGCCAAATCGTGAGGGCGATCGAATACGGGGCCAAGGGCTACATACCCGCTTCGGTCAGCATCAGCGTCTGCATGGAGCTGATCGCGCTGTCGGTAGCGGGCGGCGTTTTTGTGCCTGCAAGCACGCTATTCGCTATGCGTCACCTGCTGGAGTCCAGCAACACCACCGCTCGTCCGCTGGCCGGGATCTTCACGGATCGTCAAGCCGAAGTCGTAGAGGCACTTCGGCGCGGAAAGGCGAACAAGATCATCGCCTATGAGCTCAATCTGCGAGAAAGCACCGTCAAGGTACATGTTCGCAATATCATGAAAAAGGTCAAAGCAACGAACAGAACGGAAGTTGTGTTCAAGCTAAATGATCTGTTTCAGGGTGGTATTTCCGGCTTCAGCGCAAATAAGACGCTGTGCTGACGCCGTCGTCCGATCAAAGCTTTTCACATGCCGCAAGCACGTTCTTGCTCTAGCTTATCCCGGTGGCGCAGACCAAAAGGCCACCGGGGTTCTGTTTAAGCCGCGGCACCTCGGACCCGTTGTCGCTTACCCGAATATCTGACGTCGCCATAGCGCGTTCGAAACTGTCGAAGATCTCCGATTCTGCCGTACATCCCCGTCTTGGCATGAGCAGCGATCAAGCGCTCAACCATCGGCTATTGTTTCCGTGCCCTGCGGATGAACCAGATGAACCACTCATCCTGCAACTCGTCGCCCAATAGAATTCAAGGCACACCAGTATTTGGGCCCGATGGTTTGCTTGCAGACCAACTTGATCCAGGGCAAAGAATTTCGCACTTCGGGGGAAACCTCCAGAGCGAAGCGCTGAATAGCCACGGCTGTAGCAACATCGAAATTATTGAACGCCATGCCGGCCAGTCGAAGCGCCTCTTTCCCGAGATCCTTGGCAAGAAAGCGTCTTAGTTTCTCGTCTTTCTTGAGGCTATCTGCGCCCTGACGAAACAGAATATCGAAAGCCTGTTTTCTCTGCCGGAGATCGGGAAGAATACTTTGTCCATAGTATTGCAGCGACATATTCGAAGCATGTCTGCGATATACTGCTTGGTCTTCGTTGATGTAACCCACTCCGGCATGTGATGCGAGCCGCAGCCACATCTCCATATCACCGGCATGCGGCAGCTCCTTATGGTAGCCGCCGACCTGTTTTTGCAGTGTCGTTCTCACGACGGCCGTCGGAGTCGGAACTAGGTTGCTTGCTCCGCTCAACCGCATGAACTGCGGACCGGACAAGACCTGCATGGCAGGCACATTATTGTCTCCGAGAGGATCGACCCGCTTGGTTATGATGCCATCTGACTCAGCGATGAGCGCGTTCCCGAACGTGAAACCTACATCCGGATGATTGTGCATAAGCTCCGCGGCGCGGCCCAGCGCGCCCGGCAAAAGATAATCATCTGCGGAAAGAAGCAGGAATAAGTCGCCGCCGGCCCACTCGATCCCCTCATTGTAGGTGGCAATGTGGCGCTTGTTTACCGTGTGCCGCCTATAGGCCACCCGTTTGTCCCGGGATGCCAAGGCCATTCCGACCTCCGGCGTGTTGTCTGGCGAGGCGTCATCCAGAATTAGGACGCGCACATCGACATTGGCTTGCGAAAGAACGCTTTCAACACATTCCTGCAGGAAATGAGCGTAGTTGTAGCAGGGAATTACGACATCAACACGTTGCAAACTTATTCCTCCGCAGGCAATCGTTTCGTTCGGGCCATTTCATGACACCCTGAATTCGGCTTGCTTTCGCTCTTATGTGTTCTTCACTCGCCGTTTCACTCGCGCCAACGTTGAAGCGTGCGCCCGTATCGCCGATTTCGTGCAGGACCATGCAGCTCTCAAGAAGGCGGATCGGGCAAGCAGCCGGGAGCCTGCACGCTTCAAGCCGCTCTGAACGCGCTCCCGACGCGTGAGCGCAAAACGGGTCCGGGATCGAAACGTATCGTAAAATGCGACATTCGGGCTCAAGCTTCCTGATTTCCAGGGCTTCACATTGGTCACGAAATGAACGATCGCGGGCTTATGCTCGAGAGTGATACGAGCAAGCGCCTGCGTAGGCTCGAACTGAAAATTCCAGGCGCGGTCCAGGACTTTCCACTTTCCGTCGCAGGCGACGTTGAGAGCGTCCTGATCTGAATATTCAGTGGTCGGAAAGCGATCGAGATAGTCCAAAGACCGTTCCGATATTCGCTCGGTTCGCCATCTTGCAAGGTCGATAAGAAGAATGCCGGCGTTGAAGTAGCGCTCGACTCGAGCGCCGCCTGTAGCACCCCGGCCGCTGCTCACCACATTGTCCAGCCAGTAATCCGGTACGGCCCCGATCACTGCCTCGCCCAGATCGATATTCCACAACTGTTCGAGCGCCGTCAGCACGAGGATGTCACCATCCAGATACAGAGCCCGGTTGCAAGTCTCCGGGAGGAACTGCGGCAGAAGTATCCTTGCGAAGGTCATCTTCGAGACGCCGGGGCGAGTGGAAAATCCGCTCGCGAAGGATAAGGTACCGATGGGATGCCACTGGATGACGGCAGAGTTTGCGGGCAGAGAATCAAAGATCCGTCGCTTGGTTTCTTCGCCTATTCCTTCATGAATGACATGGATATCCAGGGGCCATGCGCTTCCGTTGTTCTCGGCGACCGATCTAAGGGCGGTCGCCAAGGGAACGGCGTAGGCCGCATCGACTGCAAAGACGATAGGCCCTAACCGCTGTTTTGCGCCCACAGGGGCGGCTCCTGTTGGTATGCTATGCACATTCATGTTTCCGGCACCATCCCATCGAAAGAAAACGAGCTTCGCYTTATGATCGACGTTGCTGTTCACGTCCCGATCGACACGGCTTCCTGAACAGGAAGGCCGACGGCCGGGGTGGGCAGATGGGTGTAAGCCGGTTGCGGGGGCCGGACGCCAGGCATGCTCCTGGTTCCGCCAGAAAGCTTCCACTCGAAATAGGTGATCGTCTTCTCAAGCCCCTCACGCAGATTCACCGTCGGCTGCCAGCCCAGGTCCTGCTTTGCGCGGCTGATGTCCGGCTTGCGCTGCGTCGGATCGTCGACCGGCAGAGGCTTGTAAACGATGCTTGATTTCGATCCTGTCATTTCGATGACCATTTCGGCCAGTTCCCGGACCTGGAATTCTCCCGGATTGCCGAGATTGATCGGGCCTGTGACACCGGCCGGCGCGCCCATCAGGCGGATGAAACCCTCGATCAGATCGTCCACGTAGCAGAACGAACGCGTTTGCGTGCCGTTGCCGAAGATGGTGATCGGTTCGTTTTGAAGCGCCTGAACAATGAAATTGGAGACAACACGGCCGTCATTGGTCTGCATGCGCGGCCCGTAGGTATTGAAGATCCGCGCCACCCGGATTTCCACGCCATACTGACGATGGTAGTCGAAGAACAATGTTTCGGCACACCGCTTGCCTTCGTCATAACATGCCCGCGGCCCTATGGGATTGACGCTGCCTCGATATTCCTCGGGCTGAGGATGGACTGCCGGATCACCATAGACTTCGCTCGTCGAGGCCTGAAAGATCTTCGCCTTGGTGCGTTTGGCAAGGCCAAGCATATTGATGGCCCCGTGTACATTGGTTTTGACCGTCTGAACGGGATCAAACTGATAATGGACCGGAGATGCCGGACAGGCGAGATTGTAGATCTCATCGACCTCCACATAAAGCGGGAAGGTAATGTCGTGGCGAAGGATCTCGAAGCGTGGGTCGTCGAGAAGATGCAGCACGTTGTCGCGCGAGCCGGTGTAGTAATTATCTACGGCGAGGACATCATTGCCTTCGCGCAAGAGCCTTTCGCACAGGAATGACCCCAGAAAGCCGGTGCCGCCGGTTACCATAATTCGCTTTTGTCCGTGCATTGGTGTGCTCCGTTGTTGATGGTTGCCCCGCAGAAACGAGGATGGTTAGTAGGCTCCCCTGCGCTTGAAGACCGCAGGGATTGTGCTGAGAAGAATTTGGCAGTCGAACCACAGGGACCGGTTGTCGATGTAGAACTCGTCGAGTTGCTGCTGCAGCTCGATATCAGCATTGCTTCGTTCGGATATCTGCCAAAGGCCCGTGAGCCCCGGCGTTACTGAACGGCGTTTGTTTCGAAATTCACCGTCCATGGCCAGGAGGTGATATTCCGGAAACGGACGCGGTCCGACGATGGCCATCTCGCCTGCAATGATGTTCGCCAATTGCGGGAGCTCGTCGAAGCTTGAAGTGCGCAGGAGATGTCCGATAACCGGCAGGACGCGCGGATCGTCCTTGAGCTTGAAGTGGGCCAACCACTCGGCCCGCATGGCGGGGTTCTCTCGGAACAATGCCTCGAGGCGCTGTTCCGCGTCTCTGTACATCGTCCTCAGTTTCAGGACGTGCACCGGCTTGCCGGACAGACCTTCCCTGGCATGTCGGAAGAAGACGGGTCCGGGATCGATGGCGTAGATTGCGGCGGCCGCAACCGCGATGAAGGGCGCAACCACGATTGCGGCAGGGATGGCGATTGCGAGATCGAGGATCCGGCGAACCAGGTCCGTGTTGACCGAACTCCCACCGGTGGTGAGGCGAATACCGATCTCTCCGCCGACATCCGCAGGTCGCAAGCCGCTGATCTTGAGGCTCGGCGTATCGGACAGGAGAATGACTTCGGCGAACTTCCCGCGCATCGCCGCCAGATCGGGTACAAGCGAGCCCGCGTCACCCGCAATTAGGGCAATGGATGGCCCGCCATCGGGCGATGCTTCCGACGTCTCAGGGGAAAAGGGCTCCGGCCTGATGCCATACTGCCAATGGTCCTTGAAATGCGCCATGAGCGTGGGGAGAAGATTGCGGCCCCCTATGATCACCGCGCGCTCCCCCCAGATTCCAAGTCTCCAGCACAGGCCTCGTGCGAACCAATGCATGAATGGCTGAACGACCAGCCCGAGGCCGAGGAAGCCAATGATGGCAAGCAGCAGCCGTTCCCCTTCCGGTAGGATGATTGCTCCGAATGCCGCCAGGACAGCCACCTTGACGGCAGCCATCGTGCGCCGCCGCAGATGTTCGTGGTCGTGCAGCCGATATCCGGGATAGAGGCCGGCCGATGCATAAAGAACGATCGCAGCCAGCGCTGCCAGGGTGAAAGCACGCTCCAAAACCGTGCTCTCCGAACCACTGGGAAGAAAGGACAGGAGAGTAAAATAGGCAACCAGATAGCTTGCAATGTCGCCGGCAACCAGGAATGACGACGTTGCAAGCCGAGGAAGCCGGCGCCGCAGCGCAATCGGCATATTCAGCTCGGACTGCCCCAGGGGATCGGCGGTCCTGGCTGCTATCGGTGGCACGGAACCTGCCGGAATTGCCCGCGACGTCATGTCATTTGTGGCGGATGTCTTCGACGGACCCGATGTTATCGCTGACGGCGCAAATGAGGACATGATGCTTTTACTCCTCTACGGCCTCTGTCCCGACGTACCCAATCCAGAAACGGCGTCTTCGATCGGAAACTTCCGAAGGCCCAGTCTCTGGAAGGCAGTCAGTGAGATGAAGGTCGGCACGACGAGCGCATAGCGCCGCCACAGCCGTCGCGGCTCGCATAGAAGACGAAACACCCATTCGAAGCCGCTTCTTTGAATGATCCTTGGAGCTTGGCGCTTGAGGCCGGCGTGGAAATCGAAGGCAGCGCCGACACCGATGAGCATCGGTGCCTCCAGACGGTCGCGCATGCGCGCCATCCAGAGCTCCTGCTTGGGAGTGCTCAACCCGACCCAGATAATATCGGCGCCCGACCGATTGAGCCGGTCGGCAATATCTGTTTCCTCCTGCACCGACAGTTGGCGGAACGGCGGCGCATAGGAGCCAACGATCCGTGCTTGCGGAAATTTTGCCAGAAGGCGCGCTTGCAGTTGCTCGAGCGTTTCGGCTGTCGCGCCATAAAGGAAGTGGCGCACGCCTTTGGAGCTGCCGGCAGTGAAAACGGACAACATGAGATCGGGTCCGTAGACCCTGTCGCTTTCCACATGACCAGCGTGTTTCAGTGCCCATACCAACGGCATGCCGTCGGGGGTTACGAGGAACGCCCGGTTATGGATGGACCGAAGCTCGGGATCTTTTTGACACCGCACGACACCGTGCGCGTCGCGAACGCACACATATTCTCTCCTGCCGTCTTCAATCGCCTTTTCGATAAGCCCGGTCGCGCTTTTGAGATTGACTGCGGAAACTCGAACACCAAGGACATTCGTCCACTTCAGGGAACCCTTTGGATCAAGGACTGAAGTTTGGTTTCTGTCTGCTGGTGAATTTCTCATGACCTACGCTTTTGCCAACTGAAACTGTAGCTAGAATATGCTGGCAAGCCTGTTGCCTCCATACTTGCAGCTGCAGCTATTGGACGTAGAAAGACTTCCCATTTCTGCGTTCTGTATAGAAATGAATTACAATATTCGAAGTAAGGCAGTGTCCCCGGGGTATGCCTGATTGCTCTTTTTGATAAGCGTTACCCCAAAAGAGCGGTTTGACCTTCGCGCTGCCGCAGAAGACAGTCGCTTTAGCGCGGCCAAAGCTGGGGAGGTTTGAGCGCGATAAAGCCGGGGAGAGAGACAATGGTGAATTCAACAGGGGTGAATTCAATAGACGAATTCCGGGTGCCGACCAGAGAGCCTTCAAAGGCGCCCAGCATGACCAACCAGCTGCAGAACGATTTGACCTCTGATGGCTATATCGTCATCAGGGATGTCCTGGCGCCTGAGCAGGTGGAAAGATTAAGGCGGGTTGCCAAACAATATCTGAGGTCCGGCGGCAAGTATCTGTACGGCGGCAAATTCCAGCTTCACGCCATGTATGCCGTGGACGAAGTCGCCAGGTTTATGACCGCCGATACGATCCTCAATCGCCTCAAGGAAATAACGCAACCGCTCGATGTCGTTCTTACAGGCGAATGCGATCTCATGATCAACACGACATCGTCGTGGCATAATGACGTCCCTCACCATCCTCGCTGCGTTGATGGAAGTATTTTCTCGGACGAGAGCTTCAGGGTCTACAAGATCGCATTCTACCTGCAGGACCAGAACGAGAACTCGAACGCCACATTGAAGGTGCGACCGAGATCCCATCTCAAGGGTTTGGTCCAGAGCCTGCCAGCGAAGGGCCTTGGGGTACGGGCGGGCGATGCGATTATCTTCGACGTGCGCATCGAACATGCCGGGCAGATGCCCACACTGGTTGACAGGAGCCTACGCAAATTCTTCGAGCGGATCGGGCCACTGCTTCGCCTGGACGTTCAGAAGGCATTCACCGTGACGCGATCAATCATTCGACGGCTCAGCAGAACGCCTGACCGCGTCGCGGTTTTCATGACATTCGGTCCATCAGATGCGGAGACATACTCCTATGCCGAGGAAGGCCGCCATCGCCATCCCGGCGTTCGGGGAACGCTCAGTGCGGACGTGCTGTCACAGCTCGCTGTCAACAACGTTGTTCCACCGATTATCGGGGCGCCTGCCTAACCACATCCGGCCTTCAGGCACTGATCTCAATGTACACAATCGTGCCTGCCATGACTGCGCACCATCGAAAATGGTGCGCAGGGCTACTCCGGTCGGGCGGTGAGCCGCTGGCGGTGCCGAACAGTGCGGCGCGCTCGATCAGCTTGACTGCGATCCTGATACCGTCGCCGCCGGCAACGTAGGTCGGCGACATCAAAACCGCCTCACAACAATCCGACCGCATCCGCAAGGAACTAACCCGGTAGCGGCGGTATCTACGCCTAAAGCATACACCCACTATCCAGGGAGCGGGTTGCACTTACGCCCTCAGCGGTTGCCTCCCCCAAAGGGTGGCGGCCAGGGTCTAGGGGATTGCCAATAAGAGCAGATGTTGCGGGTGTCCATTCACCGGTAGCTTGGAAAGGAATGCATAGCGCAAAGGACATGGCTGGGCAGTAGTTTCTGATGACGTAAGGCAATGGTTCCGGCGCAGGCTGATTGTTCGTAGTTGACGCTTAGAGGTTGGGATTCCTATGGTTTCGCGTTCTGGTCCTAGTTCTGCACATTACATGATGGAAGCGTCACCCGTCCCGGCATTTTTGGCGGCGACCTTTCCAGTTCCATGCGATATCCCGGCCAAGCGGAGGGATGCCCTGGATGTCGCCATCATGGAGCTCCCAATGGACACGATCATGATCATGTTGCTGCACCGCGGTGCAGCGCAGCAAGCCGCTTGAGAGGGTGTCATGGAGCGGCAGGGCATCAGCGTTCTCATCAACAATTACAATTACGGTCGCTTTGTCGGGCATGCGATCGACAGCGTCTTGAGCCAGGAGATTGCCGACGTCGAGATAATCGTCGTCGATGATGGGTCCAGCGACGAGTCACGTTCCGTTCTGGAAGCCTATGACAGCCGGGTGAAAGTGATCTTTCAGGAGAACTCGGGACAGGCGGCCGCGATCAACGCGGCCGTAAAGTTCAGCAGCGGCGGCATCCTCTGTTTTCTGGATGCCGATGACTGGTGGGCACCGGGCAAGCTGTCGGCGACGGAAGCGGCTTTTCGCTCGCATCCCGAAGTATCGCTTGTCTACCACCGACTTCAGCCAACTTCGATCGATGGCTCCCCGACCCTCAAGCCGATCCCCCGAACCCTGTGTTCGGGAGACCTGTCGCCGCAGTTGACCAAATCGGCCGGCTGGTGGCCCTTCCCGATGACATCGGCCATCTCCGTACGGCGCAGCGCGTGGGATGCTGCAGGGCCTATTCCCGAACAGTTCCGCATATCCGCCGATGCATGGCTCACGGGGATCTATCCATTTCTGGGCGACGTTGCCGCCTTGCCGGACTCACTTGGATTCTACCGAATTCATAGCAACAACTGGTACCGGCCAGTCGATGATGTCTCCATGCTGAAAAGGCGAATGGCGCATTGGCAGCGTAGTGTCGAAGCGACGAACCGGTTTCTCTCATTCCACGACTTGCCGGCAAGGCTCCGTCTCTCGGATCACTATCCCTATCAGATGGCGGCAGCAGAGCTGGATGGCGTCAATGCGCGCACCCGGCTCAGGCTTGCTGTCGAAGGGCTGCTTTTCGCTGGAGAACCAAACCTGCTGCGGCGGACGCGCGACGCGTTGCGTAGCGCCTACCACCTTCCTCGCCCCAGTCGGGACGTGGGCTTGTCGGAGGCAGCCAAATGAAGGCACTGCTGCTGGTTTCTGAACTGGAAGACTACACCATTGCCTTCGCGAGCGGCGTTGCCCAACACATGCCGGTCGTCCTTGGCGTCCCGCGCCGGCGCTACGCGCATCTCGCTTCCTGGTTCGATCCGGCCGTCGATCTTCACCTTCTGGACTGGCCACGGCACCGCTCGCTTGCCAATCCCTGGTTCCTGCATCAGCTCACGCGTCTCATCCGGCACGAGCAGCCGAACCTCATTCATCTCTTGAGCAACTCCACGCTGTGGCTGAACTTTGCCGCACCGTTCTGGCGCCCGATTCCGCTCGTGACCACCGTCCATGATGTGGAGGTGCATCCCGGCGATTCCGATACGCGCACGCTGCCCGGCTGGGCTCCGGAATTGATGGTGAGGCAGTCGGGGCATGTCGTCGTGCATGGCGAGGGGCTGAAGCGGATGGTCCTCGATCGATATTCAAAATCCCCGGACTGCGTCCATGTCCTGTCGCATCCCGCTATCCATCGCTATGCGGAACTCGCGCGGCGGCAGAAGATGGCGCGACGTACCACTGACGGAACTTTGCGCGTCCTGCTCTTTGGACGGATTTTCGCTTACAAGGGCCTGGAATATCTGATCCGCGCCGAGGCGATGCTCAAGGATGCGCTCCCCAATCTGCACATTACGGTCGCAGGTCGCGGCGACGACCCCTGGGTCTTCAAGCGACTGATGGGCGAAGCCGGCCGCTACGACATTCGCAACCGCTTTATCGAAGACGAGGAGGTCGCCCAGCTTTTCCTGGACGCTGATATTGTCGTCCTTCCCTACACCGAAGCATCCCAAAGCGGCGTGCTCAACCTTGCTGCGGCGTTCGGCAAACCCGTTATCGTGACTGACGTGGGCGAATTGCGAGCGACCGTTCAGCCCAACGGATTGGGAATGGTGGTCCCGCCGGGCAATGCGGAAGAGCTCGCAAAAGCCATCCGGATATTGGCTGACAATAGCGAGCTTAGAAACAATCTCGGCGCCAGCGCACTCGAATGGGCCACAGGAGCGAATTCGCCCGAACAGGTCGGCGCCCGGGCCGCAGCCGTTYATCGCGAGGTGGTCGGATCATGCTGATGAAGGTGCGCACGGATGGTCATCAGCTGTCGATGCGAAACACGGCAAGCGTCCGCCACTATGTTCCGGGTGGCTGCGAGAACGGCGGCGGCATTGGCAGGCTGGTCGGTTATATAACCAGCACGGCGAAAGAAGGCGGGGCAGAACATGCTGTCACCGACACAAGAGGGCCTCGATGGTCGGCGGCGACGTCGTCGCTGCGCCTGCTCGGCGCCATCCTGACAATGGCAAAGGATCGAATCGTCGATCCAACACGCATTCACCATATCCATATTGCGGGCCGCGGCAGCACCTCCCGAAAACTGATCCTGACCGAGGTTGCCCATTTGCTCGGGTGCTTTCACATATTGCACCTGCACGACTACGACTATGCCAGCGACTTTGCTGCACGCTCGCCGCGTCAGCAATCGCTCATACGCCGGATGTTTCAGCGTGCCGACTGCGTCGTGGCGCTGGGCCAGCGGGATCGCACGGTACTCGCAACACTTCTGGGCGTAGATGAGCACCGCCTCGTGATCGCTCGCAATTGCGTTCCCGATCCCGGCGCGCACAATGTTCGTGCCGGCGAACCGCCGTTGATCGTTTTCCTTGGTCGGCTGAGCGAACGCAAAGGCGTTCCGGAACTTCTGCTCGCCCTGAGCCATCCGATCATGAAAGACCTTCGGTGGCGCGCCGTGCTGGCCGGCGATGGGCCTGTAGAGGATTATCGCCGCCAGGCTGCGGACATGGGCCTTTCAGGTCTGGTGGAGATGCCAGGATGGCTTGGCGCCGACGAGGCCCGCGCGCTGTGCGCCCGCGCCGATATCCTGGTCTTGCCCTCGCATGCTGAAGGCCTGGCAATGGCGGTGCTCGAAGGACTTTCCCACGGGCTTGCTGTTGTCACCACCCGCGTTGGAGCGCACGACGAGGTCATCTCCGACGGCGAAAACGGTGTCTTCGTCCCTGTCGGAGACAAGGACGCTCTGGCCGCGGCCCTTGCGAGACTGGTTACTGATCCAGATGTCCGCAGCCACCTGTCGGCCAGGGCGCGTGCCCATTATCTCAACCATTTCAGCATGAAGGCATATATGCGGTCGATGGAAAAACTCTACGAAACCATCTCCGCGCAACCTCAAGCAAGGGTTAGCGCACAATGACAATTTCAACTTTTCCGCCAGATCGCAACGTCCCGCTCCCGGCGGTGCATTATGAACCCCGGTTTCAGACGGAGATGAAATCGGAGGAGTTCGATCTGACATCGGGATTACGTTTGCTCCGTCGCCGGATGGTGATGATTGTGGCGCTGATGGTTGTGCTGATGGCGGCTTCCATCGTGCTGATATCGGGGTTGAAGCCGAGCTATCACGCCGGGTCACGGCTGATGATCCACAAGCCCCTGGCAACCGCGCTGAGCACCGGCGATGCCGGCAACAATGCGCCGCTGAACGTCACCTCCGAGACCGAGCGGCTTCTGTCCAGAAGCGTGGCGGAGCGGGTCATT